>JAFVSF010000076.1 GCA_017503885.1 Clostridia bacterium | reverse complement strand
GTATGGTACTGAAGAATACGTATTCGGCGTAGGCCGTGGCGGTATTAAGTATATGTCTTACTACTACAGCGATAGCGAATGGGCAGCATTCGTTGCAGCTAACGCAGTAAACGGACAACTTAACTACAAAGGTTAATTCTTATAATTAAATAGGGGTTAATTTTTGATAAATTTTAACTAAATAGTTAATTTTAAACAGCGTAGTGAGGGAATACCCTCACTACGTATGTTTGATATTTGGGCTAGTTGTATTTTGCTAGTTTTTGACTAAAAGGAGAAAGTATGTACCTTTTTAAGTATATATTAAAGCGTTTAGGGTTAGCAGTCCTTACGTTTTTCATAATTATTTCTATGTGCTTTATACTTGTAAAACTTCTTCCTAATAAACAGGACGTTGGTTTTGGTAAAAGTGCAGAGCTTATTAAAAAGAGAAGAGAGATGTTAGGCTATGATAAGCCTCTTCCTGTGCAGTTTTGGCGTTTTTGGAGATTTGCTATCGTTGGCGAATTTGGTGCCAGTGAAGTTATCTTCCAGGGTAGATTAGTTTGGGACGTTTTTGTAGAAAAGGTTCCTTTTACTGTTGCCCTTAATATTTATTCCTCAGTTTTGAGTATTCCTATCGGTTTAGTATTAGGTATTATTGCCGCTGTTAATAAAAACAAGTGGCCTGACCACCTTATCTCTACCGGTGTTATGATATTTGTATCAGTTCCTTCGTTTATTTACGGCTTTATCGTTCAATATTTACTTTGCTTTAGACTTGGTTGGTTTAGCCCTGTATTTGTTGCGACAGAAGGTGCGTTTAGTTGGGTTGCGTTCCAATCTTACGTTCCAGCTATTCTCTGTCTTTCATTCGGTTCTATAGCAGGTTATGCAAGAACGCTTAGAGCAGAACTTTCTGAAATATTGACAAGCGATTACTTGTTGCTTGCAAGAACAAAAGGTTTAACGAGAAACCAGGCAACTGTAAGACACGCTTTCCGTAATGCGATGGTTCCAATTTTCCCTGCAATTTTAGGTGAATTCATTGCCGTAATGAGTGGTTCGCTTATTATCGAGCAAATGTTCTCTATCCCTGGTGTAGGTAAATTGTACGTTAACTCAATACAAGCATCACCACCTGATTACAACTTCTTTATGTTGCTTTCAGCGTTCTATACTGCAATCGGTCTTCTTGCAGGTATAGTAATTGATATAAGTTATAGCATTATAGACCCAAGAATAAGAGTGGGGGCAAGATAATCATGGCAAATAAATACGAAATGAATAATATCCCTAAAGAAAAATTTGCCTTTGCTTCCAGCGAGGGTAGGCTTCACGACAAAAAACTTGAAACTAAACCTATAGGCTATTTAAAAGATGCTTGGATTCGTTTTAAGAAGAATAAAAGTTCAATAGTTGGTGCATGGATAGTTATTTTTATAGTTTTATTCGCAATTATTGGACCATATTGTTTCAATCAAAAATACATTAAGAGTTATGAGAAAGACTTTGATATGCGTAGATATCAATATCTTACTCCAAAACTTTCCTTCGTAGAGCCAGGTTCTGGCTTTTGGGATGGTACTGTTGTTAAAGAAATAAGCGAAACTCAGTACCAAATTTACGAGGCAAGAGCAAAAGAAACTGGTCACAGTCCCGTTGTTAAGATGCTCGAAGTTGTTGAGCGTCAACAAGAAGTTCCAGGTCAAGGTACAAAAACCGTTAAAATGTATAAATGTCGTATAGACACTTATGCTACGATTAACGTATTTACAAAGCAATTTACCTATGAACAATATATGGAAGTTCAAAAATACCAAAACGAAACGGGCAGTCAAGTTATTTTACCTTGG
>JAFVSF010000075.1 GCA_017503885.1 Clostridia bacterium | reverse complement strand
GACGCCACGCTTGAAAGTCTAATTGCTGCGCCGTCTTTCATAGCGAAATCAACTTCTACTGCATTTACCGTGATATTTTCAGAAACAGTTATTTCGTCGCCTTCTTTATATAATGTGTTACCTACAGCCCAACCAATAAACGTGTTGTATGCTCTGTTTGATACTAAAGAGTAAGCCTCGTTCTTTTTTGCGTAATCAACAAACGTACCGCTTGTTGAAACGTAAGTTACCGCTACGTTATCACAGTCGGTTATAGTTGATTTTTCGGTTTCTGCAGTAGCACAAATACTTACACGGTTTGTATTTCTCGTATCGTCTAAAACAACTACCTTAGAAATAACGATTATGTCGTCAACCGCTACGTAAAGCCAAGTTCCACTACCGTCTTTTAAATCAATAGCACCAAGCTCAATAACGTAGTAAGTATTGCTTGCGAGAGGGTAAGAACTTCCTTGACAGAAAATAGCAGACCATGCTATAGAAAACTTGGCGCTATCATCCCATGCACCGGCATCCCCTGCAACACAACGAAGTCGTATATCAATAGCACCGGCGTTAGAATTAGTTGAAGTATAACCAAAACGGAATTTTTTAGAACCCGTAACATTCTCTACACTTTGATTGTAGAAGCTGTTTATTCTGTTAACTTCAACGCCACCAGGTATATCTAAGGTAACACCTAAACCAAGATCAGATAAGTTTACCACGTCATAAGTAGCAAGGTCTTCATCTTTATACATTACGTCTATCCATGCAGCACCAGTCCAGAAGAACGTGCTTTCTTCAATAACGTACTTAACCACAAGGTTTGCATTATAGAAAGCACCACCAATTGTAAGAACGTCACCTTTATTTATTCCAGTAGGAAGAGAGCCCACGTAAATGTTGTTAGGTATTTTTATGTCGTTCATATTAATTTGAGTGCCGTTTATAGTAACACCCACGCCGCTACCTGCAAGGAAGGTAAGCTTTTCTGCCCAAGTGCCGTCTGTTACCTCATAAGCTTCACCGCTTGCTTTGTCAAAGTATACTGCACCGGCGCCACTATTTGCACCAATAACAACTTTACCAATATTATATGTTGAATCTTTATATGGATCGTATATCGTCCAACTTCCGTTTTCAAACACAAAAGTCGTATCTGTAATAACGTATTTCGTTACACTATAAACGAATTCGCCACCTATTGTCATAGTAGCGCCTTCTTCAGGTGTAGAATCAAAATTGATTTGGAAATAACTTCTGTGAGGTTGTTCAAGTTTAGTAAAAGTGTTATCCCCAACTTTTATTCCCGTACCACTTACGTTTACGAAAGTTTTATTTCTAGTACTAGAAATGCTAGTACCGTTACTAGGAGCAACTCTAATATACGCTGCAGTGCTTGCAGAAACTTTAAGTGTTCCAAGTTCTGTGGTTGTATAAGGGATTTCCCATCCTGTGCCTGTCCATCTAAACTTGCTTTCTACAATAACGTATTTAACTGCAAGATTTGCATTACGGAAAGTACCACTAATAGTGACAACGTCGCCTGCTGTTAATGCGCCAAACTTTAAATACAATCCTGCATCCGTACTCTTCATTTCAGATAAAGTAGCATTTGTATCATTAATTTTAAAGTTGTTTGCGTTTTCAGAAATGAAAAGTTCTTGCCACGTCATAACAGGAAGAGCCCCACCGTCTACTCTTTGTAAATATAATTCGTAGTTATTCCCTTTTGCTCCACCCGTAATACTATTACCATGAAGAACGAGTGTGCCGATTTCGTGAGATGTATATTCTACGTAATTTTCCCAAGCAGAGCCGTTCCATACAAACTTACTTTCATCAACAACGTATTTAACTCCAAGTTCTTCATTATAGAACGTACCGCCAATGGAAAGTATACTGTTCTCGCTTGCAGGAGTTGGCTTCAAGGTAACGTATAACTTATTGCCAACTGATTTGACGTTGTTAGTCATATCAATAGGATTGCCGTCTACGGTAATACCATCACCCGAGAATAGCATAAACGCATAATCCCAGCTATTAACTGGAAGAGTTACACCGTCAGCAAACTGCAAGTATCCATTATTCGCCGCACCGTCAGCAATAGCAACAACTCCACCTAGTTCATATGTTTCATAATCTACGTAATTTTCCCAAGCAGAGCCGTTCCAAGTAAACTTGCTTTCTTCAATAACGTACTTAACAAGTTGAGATTCACAAACAAACGTTCCACTAATTGTAATATAATCGCCTGCGTTTAAAGTCTTGAATTCCCAATAGAAACCGTCACCGGTACTTCTAATCTTAATTAAATCAGCTGCTACGCCGTTAATCTTAAAGTTTTCTGCGCTTTCTGCTAAGAAAGGTGCTTCCCAATCTAAAACAGGAAGAGCTTTATTGTCTGCTCTCTTTAAGTAAATTACGCCGTTTCCACCTGCGTTAACGTTTGCGTGGAAATCAAGAGCACCAATATTGTGAACTGTGTATGGCACGTATTCTACCCAAGCAGAGCCATTCCATTGTAATTGACAGTTTACAAATACAAACTTATGAGCTTTTGCTTCGTTCACGTACGTTCCATCAATAGTAAACACGTCGCCTACGTTTGGAGCTTCGCCTAAATTAATAAAGAAATCTCCAGGCAACTTAATATCTGTAGTTGTAAAAGTTACGCCACCAATCGATAAGCCATCGCCGCTACCTTCTACAAACGTATATCTAGCATCCCAGTCGCCTTCTTCTTTTGGAAGAGTATCACCTTCTAACGTATATAAGTAAAGGTTATTTGAAACCACGTTACCTTGTTCATCTTTAGGTGAATAACCGCTGATCTTTGTTACCGTATAAGTTGCATATTCTACAGGAGGTACGTATTCTACAACTTCCCAACGAGTACCATTCCACATGAACGAACTTTCTTCTACACTGTATCTTATGTGTAATGCGTCGCATAAGAATGTACCGCTTATAGTTATAACGTCATTTGGATCTAAAGCTTCAAATTCCCAATAAAAACCTGCATCAGTGCTCTTTGCTATAAAATTAGCTGACTGACCATTTATTTTAAAGTTTTCTGGACTATCTGCAGTGAATAAATAGTTCCAATTTTCTATAGGAAGAGCGCTTCCGTCTGTTTCCATCAAGTATAAAACGTTATTTAAACCACTTGCTCCACCTACGTTGCTATTACCGTGAAGAATGAGTGCACCTAAATTACGTTCCGTAACACTTGCCACCCAAGCTGAGCCATTCCATACGAACTTACTCTCTTCAACTACGTATCTGTGACCTTGGCTTATATTACCAAAACCACCCTCTATCACTAAGGTAGAACCTTCACTTACGTTAGCAAGTTCTACGTAAAGCTTGTCTCCAACAGATTTTATATTGTTGTAATTTCTTACCATAGTGCCGTCTACGGTTATACCATTACCAGTTATCTCGTTGAAAGCATAATCCCAACTGCTTACAGGTAAAGTAACGCCTTCAGCAAAAGCTAAATATACAGCTGATGCATCGTTTGATATACTTACTACGGTTCCTAATTTATGGTTGTTGTATTGATCTACAGGCACGTATTGTTGCCATGCACCACCGTTCCATTGGAATTCACTTTCAGATGTGTTATAGATTACCCCTTGACTTTCGCATTTAAACGAACCACCAATCGTTACAACGTCACCCGCGTTGAGCGCATCAAATTCAAAGAAGAAACAACCGTCTGCACTTCTAATCTTTGGAGTTTTTACTTCGTCGTTAATTTTGAAATAACCATCTTCATCTGCTTCGAAAACTTCATCCCAGCTATTAACAGGCAATCCTACCCCGTTCTCACTTACCAAATACAATCGATGATTCCAAGTACCTGCAGCTCCCCAAGGCTGACTGTTTGCGTGGAACGTCAATGCACCAAGGTTATGTGTTGTAGTTGCAGCCTTAGCCTCAGTTGCTTTGTTAGATATTAAAGCAGTTCCAACACCAAGACATGCAAAAACGCAACAAAACGCCATTATTGCCGACATAAATTTTGCTTTTAACTTAATCATATCTTTTCTCCTTATCGGAATTTTAACTATTTTGGTAAAAGTTATAAATTTTAACATAGCCAAAAAAACAAGTAGTTTTATTTGTTTTCCTCGTTAAAAGTAACATTTTCCCTTTTCATCAGTTTGCGTAAAAACACATTTTAAAGATAATAATGTTACACGCACTTGAGTAGAACAATTATATCATACGGCAGTGCTGTTTTCAACTCACTATTTCTTAATTTCTCCTCATTTTTTCGGCATAAAACAATGCGTTGAGGGGGATTTTTGAAGAGTCGAAAGCAATATTTGTTGCAAAAATATTAATTTTTATAGCACTTTTCTTTTAATTTTTACTATAAAACCGCCCGTTTCGTATATGCTGAAAACTTTATAAAGCAAAATATTGCCATAAAATTATTGTAATTTTTTAATTTACACCACTACGTTTTTACATATCAATTTAATGTATTTAAAACAAGTTTAATTTGTCGAATATAAACATAGCTTCTTTTCTATCAAACTCTGTTATCACGTCTTTAAAGTCATTTCTTCCAAACCTTTCAGCAAAGTATGTGTCCTCTTACGTTATTTTTATACGCCTTTCACTAAAACTATAACCGTTTCTTTCTCTCATGAAAACACTTACATAATGCCGTTTTCGACTTATACGAAGACTTTTCTAATAATTCATATGATGTTTCAAAGCTTGTAATCATTTTGCAAGTATAGGATATGTAACAAATTATGAAGATTGTAACAAGTAACGTAAACTTTTCCATAGAAGTAGAGCCGTTTACGTTTACAACCTTAATCGTGTTGTTTACCGAGCCGAGAGAGATATATAACCGATTGCATTTTTGTCGCTTGCAACCTTGCTCATAACGTTACCCGTTTCTTTTTGAATGCAGGCGTTAGAAGTTGTCTTATAAACTTCCTTTCCGTCAACTTTCATTTCAAGGAAGTTTCCGTATTAATTCCAATAAAGACACGGCAAATTTCCCAAGGAATTTTTATATTACATTCGTACAGACCCTCTAACTATAGTGTATTTAACCTTCACCTAACCTAACAGTTGGTGTTCTAATAATAAAATAAAGTTAGAAATAATTAAAAAACAAGTTGAATCTTATATTATACGTCGTTATAATATAAGTAGACATATAAGGAGGCGTATAGGCTATTGAAACAGAAACTTATTAGGATTTTAGCTTTTACACTTTGCTTGCCGTTATTGTTACTTATCGGTTGTAGTACCGAAGGTCACGTTTGCAACTTCAATTTAACAAAGGCAAAAGAAGAATATTTTCGTGCACCTGCTACTTGCCAAAGTGGTGCAACGTACTATTACAGTTGTGAATGTGGCAAGGCGGGAACAGAATATTTTGAAGGAAGTATGAAAATTTCACATAGTTATTTAGAGAAAAACACTTCTAGCGAATACCTTCATTCGGAGGGAAATTGTGTTGAAGGTGCTAAATACTACTATTCTTGTACGACCTGTGGGAAAAAATCGACTAACACCTTCACAACCGAATCTGACGGTCAGTGTAATTTTAATAGCAAAAACCCTAGTTCTCAATATTTAAAAGAAGAGGCTACGTTTGAACACAGTGCTGTTTATTATATGTCTTGTAGCGGATGTGGAAAAGCTGGTAATAACACCTTTAATTATGGTGAAAAATTAAAAGAACTTAGCGATGCTGAAAGAGAACTTTATCTTCCAACAAACTTAACTTGCGAATTATATAATTTCCAAAAAGATGAATATGTTTTCACTTGGAAAACACAAAATAAGCCACTTCGTCCTGTTTTACACATTCAAAAAGGAAACGAACTCAGTGAAGATTGTGAAGAATATAGTGCTACTAGCGAAAAAGATGGTGCTGGACTAGGATACACGGTAAGTGTAACGTTAACTTTAGACCAATCAACCACTTACTCGTATAAAGCACTCGACAAATATGCATTAACAAGTACGGAAACAGTAGAATTACAAACAAGGGATACGACGACTATGGCAATGTTTTATTTGATGGGAACGGCAGCTAACTCTCAGATGCTCGGTTGTGTAATACAAACTAAAAATCACACTATCGTTGTTGATGGTGGAACAATGGGCGACGGTCCTCAATTATCAACTTTATTAACGAAAAAAGCAGATAGCAAGGTAGATGCTTGGTTCTTCACTCACCCACACCAAGACCATATAGGTGCATTTTATTACGTTTCTCAATATTCACAAATAGACGTTCAAAATATTTACTACAATTTCCCTACTGTTGAAGAGGTTATTAAAAACCAAAGATCACCTGATGAGCCAGATATGTGGAAACAAGTTTACGCTGTGTTTGAAGAACAATATAAAAATAAAACGCACGTTATACAAAAAAATGACATTTTTACTTTTGACGACGTAAGTGTTAAAGTTTTACGCGTATACAATCCTAATCTTATAAATAACAATTTCCTCAACGAAAGTTCTGCCGTATATAGAATTGAAAACGATAGAAGTAGTTTCTTAATTTTGGGCGATCTTGGAACTGATGGTGGTGCTGAAGTTATGGAAACTTGCGATTTAAAAGACTTACAAGCAGAATATACTCAAATGTCTCACCACGGTCAAAATGGTGTTACAAAAGATTTTTACACCTATATAAGACCTCAAAAATGCTTATGGCCTACACCTGAATGGTTGTGGGACAACAACCAAGACGGCAAAGGCTACAACACTGGTCCATGGAATACTCTTAAAACTCGTGCATGGATGGATGAACTTGGCGTAACGGAACATTACGTTGCAATGAATGGTACTCAAGTAATTGAGTTCTAATTAAAATATTACAGCGAGAATTGTAAATTTTAATAGCAAAATTTATAAAGGTAGGATTGGCATCCTACCTTT
>JAFVSF010000074.1 GCA_017503885.1 Clostridia bacterium | reverse complement strand
TTGTCAGTTGCAACCAAAGCGCCATCTTTTTCCTCAACACTTACTACTTCTTCAAAAAATTCACTTTTGTAATCAGGAATAAACAATATCCCGTTAAGTGGAATATCTATCGTTCCTTTTAGCGAACTAAGCGATAGCGATTTATAGGCTTCCCACGATGCCAAGTCTCCCGTAGGCTTTAATCCACATTCACCCCATTTAGACATATGTTTTAAGAGTTTTTCGTTGATAAATAAGCATTTACCTTGACGAGAACTTCCGCTACTTCTTTTATAACGAACGTAATGTACGCCGTTAAGATTAAAACCATTTTTATAAAAATGTTCTCTTAATCCTTTACGGTCCTTACGGTCTTTACTATTGTTTTTATTTTGATACGTGTATGTGAATTTTAAGTTGATAATCGCAAGAGTATATTGGTTTTGATATTCATCTTCAAAAGAGAAACTGTTTCTACATTTAGAATAATAGCACTTTTCAAGTTCTATTAAATCAAGAGAATAATCCAAAACGTTTTTGAACAAGCCGAAATAAGCGCGGTCATTTTTAGAAGGCAATACAAACCCATTCTCCACGCCATTTATCAATTCTTGTTCGTATATATCTTTCGCTTCTAACGAAATAATATGATAGCCCTTGATTTCCATTTAAATCTCTCCTTGACTACATTATACAACATTTGGCAAGATTTTTCAATCGAAACCGACACGTAATGAAAAAGAACTCAGACAGTAAATCCAAGTTCCTTTAAGTCTTATTAGATTATTTCAAAATATTTCAAAGCATCTTTGATTGCTTCTACCATTTTTTCAGTTGGATGCTGACGTGGTTTCTTTAATTCTTCCACTGCGTTCGGTGCATCATACATAGGTAAACCTAAATCACGTTTCACTTCGGCAATATAAGACGTATGCACCTTAAAACCATACTTTTCTTCGATATATGCTTGAATATCCTTATAAGTCGTTTTCTTTTTAGGCTCACGCTCTTTCGCTCGCTTTTCTATATCTTTAAGAGAAACCTGCCCTTCTTCCTCGCCAAACTCTACGTTTACGCTGATATGTCCATCAGGTTTTTTGTGGGAAAGAACGACTAATGTCTCCACGTGTTTTGTTTGTGGGAACATATCGTATGGTTTAACTTCTATAAGTTCGTAAATTGGGTTTGGTTCTTCGTTTTTAATAAGATCGCTTCCCTCACGCTTTAAAGTATCGGTTAAAAGACCTACGTCACGTGCCAAAGTTTGTGGAGAACATGATATGTAGACAATTTTTTGTGGCTTGACTTCTTTAATAACGTTTATAAGTTTTTCATCTACGCCTTGTCTTGGTGGATCAAGAACTAAAACTGTTTTTCCTGCACTTGACTTTTCTCTAGCAAGAATTTCTGGCAACGCCTCTTCGCAAGGGGCACAAATATTTTCCATCTTGCTCCAAAGTCCGTTTATCTTCTTTAAAGAATCTGCACAATCTACTGCTTCTTTTATTATCTCTATACCTATAGCCTTTTTTGCTCTTTGGGCAAATATTGCAGTGAGCATTCCTGCTCCACTATAAGCATCAATAACAACCGTTTCATCGTCAACACCGGCTACTTTAACTGCCTCTTGATAAATTCTTCTTCTTACGTTGTCGTTTACTTGCATAAACGATTCTGGTCCTATTTCGTATTTAATTCCACAGTCCGAAGTTAAAACTTTATCTTTGCCAAAAAGACAAATAAACCTATCGCCAAGTATTACGTTATTGCCAAGTTTATTGATATTTACAAATAGACTAAAGTCATTAAAATACTCTTTAAGTACGCCTATAAGTTCGTTAACGTGAGGTAATGTGTCACCATTGATAACAAAAGTAATAAGTAGTCTGCCATCAACTGCACGAACTACAACGTGCTTAAGTAGGCCAAAACCAACCTTATCGCTATACACTGAAACGTTATTCATTTTAACGTATTTCTTCACTGCTTTTATAATTCTAGTACACCATTCTGGCTGTATAGGACAACTGTTAATTGGTACGATTCTGTGACTGCCTTGAGCAAAGAAACCTATCTCGCAACCGAAATTTTCGGCTCTTACCGGAAGTTGTAATTTGTTACGGTAACCGTATTCAAGTTCACTTCTTTCAGTCATAGGAACGCTAACGTTCATAAAGGCAATTTTAGAAAAACATTCCTTTACAATCTTACTTTTAAGTTTTAACTGAAGTTTATATTTTAAGTGTTGCAGTTGGCAACCACCACACTTTTCATATACTGCACAAGCAGGTCTTACCCTTTCTTCTGCAGGAGTGTAAACTTCAACTACTTTTGCAAAAACAACGTTCTTTTTTACTTTTAGAACTTTATATTTAATTTTTTCGTTTGGAAGTGTGTACGGCACGAAAACGGTAAAATCCCCGTCTTTTACTACGCCCTCTCCGTTAGATCCGAGACGGCTTACTATGCCCACACGTTCTTCATTTTTAACCATGATACACCATTAAATCTTGAGTTTTTCTATAGTTTTGTCTATTGCAGTTTGGAAATGAATCATAATAATATCATACACTATAAAAAGAACTGCTCCACCAACTGCAAGTATTAAATAAGAATATTTTTGAAATGTTTGATTGCTTAAAATACTATCTTCAAACAAGAAACTACTAAAAAGCGTAAAAATAAGCATAAGCGAACCAACAAACCAAATCGTTTTGATAACCGTTGCTAAGATTTTATTAATCTTTTTGTTGTTTAACAAATAATTGACGGTAGGGTGTGCACCAAAAAACAGAGCATACGTCACAACCATTGCAGGATTTGTACCAAAAAAGAAAATAAACGAAAGAGCAACCGTTGCTAAATAGGTCATAAGACCACCCTTCCAACTCTTTTTTGCAAGAGGCAAGGTAGTACACATACTCGCCATAAAAATTGCCGAGTAATCAAAAATAGGAATAAACGCCCCTAACGTCAAAAATATAATTGCAAACGCCGAACAAATTGCCGACAACGCAATAACTTTAGACTGTTTCATTTTTCACCTTAGCCACAACTGTTACAACAGCAATTTAACATCATATTACAAATTGCCATCTCGCAACACCATTGACAACAGCCGTCGCCACCCATTTGAGCAGGCTCACCAAATCCACCAGAACTACTTGTCGTATAAGAAGAAAAGTTTTTTGTGTTCTCTTCCCTCATTTTCTCTTCAAGCTTGTTGTATGAATTTCTATACTTTTCATTGTTAGCATCCATTTGCATAGCAATTTCAAGTTGTTTTTTACTTTCGTTATTCCAATTTTTCTTATAGAATATTACGGCTTGAAGATAGTGCCATTCTGCACTTCTATCATTAAACTGGTCAAGTTCAAACTGTGCAGATTGCAATTCGCCTTTTCTTATAAGTTCTTCTATTTTAGAATAGGCGTTACCGTCTGTTTGTTGGTAGCCACTTTGTCTTTCTCTACTTTCTGCCTTTATATCGCGATAAGCCATATCGAGTTCGGTAAGTTTTTTAGCAGCTTCGTTGCCTTCATGCCCCTCTAAAAATCTATTTTCTGCATAGATTTTTCTTTTTTGTTGATATGCTTGCTCAAATTCCTCGTCAGTACAATTTTCTGTCAAGTCAAAAAGCTTATATTTGTCGTTCATTTTTACCAATTCCTTTTTTAAGTATTTTAAGCGTAACCGAAGGGATTCCCCTAGAAATTACGTTTTCTATCAAATCTTTATTGAAATAGAATTTGCATTCGTTCATCGCAGTTTTCAAACTTGAAAACACGTCGGAAAAAACGTATGAAACTTCATTACCATGCTTTTCAAACAACTCTTTAACCGTTTCTTTCTCGCCATAGCAATAGAAAAAAGGATTATAACTACCCTCTTTAACGTCTTTTTCGTAATCGTCTAAAGCATCTATAAGGTATATCCATTTACCAAGAAAATAAAACAACCTTTTAGAACTTTCAGTTGACTTATCGCCTACGGCGTAATCACCAAGTTCTTGCATCATCATTGAAAACGGCTCGCAAACCATATCCAAAATAGAGCATTTTTCTTTTTCTAATTTAAATAAATCTTGATAATTTTTTTCTATTATTTTTGATATTTGAGGATTAGATTTTAAAACTTTTTTATGTGAGCGTTTAAAAAATGAAAGTTTAAACTTGCCTCCGTTTCCATCTAAAATATCATCTTTTATCTTGTAATATGCAAGTTCTACGTTTATCAAAGCCGAAAGATTCGTAAGCCTGTCGCCTTTTTTAACCATTGGTCTTCTTTTAATCCAATGCGTGACACACCTTTGCCTTGTAATTTCAACGTCCTCGTTTGCTAAATTATGAACGAGTGCAGAGAAAAACGCAATGTCGTAAGTAAGACAAAGCCTAGCACTTTGCGTACACGACTTGCCTATACTTTTACACACTCCACAATAAAGTGC
>JAFVSF010000073.1 GCA_017503885.1 Clostridia bacterium | reverse complement strand
ATCACCGGATAAAAGGGCAGTCATTGTTTTGTCTGCGCCACCGCCGTTGGTGAGCTCTATCTCCAGCCCCTCCTCCTCAAAAAAGCCGTTTTCTATGGCAATGTATAAGGGCGCATAGAAGATAGAATGAGTAACCTCGTTTAAACGGATTTTAATAAGTCCGTCTTTGTTTTTCTTGCACGCTGAAAATGGCGTGACTACTATTAACAGTGCGATAAAAGTCGCAATAATTTTTTTCATAAATTCTCCTTTCAAAAATAATCATATTATATCGTATGAAATACGCGTTTTATTTGACAATAAAAGTTTTTTATAATATAATTATAAATACTTGACGATAATTACGAGTTGTAGCCACTAGGTAAAATGGCGTAAATTTATACTTTTACAAAAGGTTGGAGATTGATTATGGATATGTCAAAGACGTATAGTCCGAAGGAGTTCGAGCAAAGAATTTACGAAAAATGGGAACAAAAAGGGTATTTTAAGGCAAAGCCTAACAAAGATAAAGTCCCCTTTACTATCGTTATACCCCCACCGAACATTACCGGACAACTTCATATGGGACACGCTCTCAATAACTCTATACAAGACAGTATTATCCGTTTTAAGAGAATGCAAGGCTACGAGGCTTTGTGGCTTCCCGGTACGGACCACGCTTCTATTGCAACCGAGGTTAAAATTGTTGACCAAATGAAGGCCGAAGGTTTAACTAAAGAAGAGGTTGGCAGAGAAGGCTTTTTAGAAAGAGCTTGGGCTTGGAAGGAAAAATACGGTGGTAGAATAGTTGAACAGTTAAAAAGGTTAGGCTCTTCATGCGACTGGTCAAGGCTTGCTTTTACCATGGACGAAAGATGCTCAAAGGCGGTAAAAGAGGTTTTCGTAAACCTTTATAACAAGGGTCTTATATATCAGGGCAAGAGAATTATCAACTGGTGCCCTTGCTGTAAGACTGCGCTTTCTGATGCAGAGGTCGAGTTTGAAGAGGAAAATTCATTCTTCTGGCATTTCAGATATTTTGTAAAGGACAGTGACAGATATCTGGTTATCGCAACCACAAGACCCGAAACTCTTTTAGGTGATACTGCGGTTGCAGTTAATCCAAAGGACGAAAGATATACAGACCTCATCGGTAAAACTCTTATATTGCCTATCGTAGGCAGGGAAATCCCCGTAGTTGCAGATGAGTACGTAGATATGGAGTTCGGTACGGGCGCGGTTAAGATTACCCCTGCTCACGATCCTAACGACTTCGAGGTTGGTTTAAGACATAACTTAGAGGTTATTCGCGTTATGGACGACGGCGGTATTATGAACTCGCTTGCAGGAAAGTACGAGAGTATGAGCCGTTACGAGTGCAGAAAGGCTATCGTTGCAGACTTAGAGGCATCGGGCAATCTTGAAAAGATTGAGCCACACGCTCACAACGTAGGTCATTGCTACCGCTGTCACGATACTGTTGAGCCGATAATTTCTAAGCAATGGTTCGTTAAGATGGACACCTTGGCAAAGCCCGCTCTTTCTGCAGTCAGAAGAAAGAGCATTAAGTTTACGCCTACAAGATTTACAAAAATCTATAACAATTGGATGGAAAACATCAAGGACTGGTGTATTTCACGTCAGCTTTGGTGGGGACATCGTAT
>JAFVSF010000072.1 GCA_017503885.1 Clostridia bacterium | reverse complement strand
GTTAGTTATGGCGTGGCTTTAGGGTTGTTTATTCTCGTATTGTTGTTATGTAACAACAACTTTATCGGAACGACCTATGCAACAATGGGGCTTTTACTTGCCGGAGTAGCGATTTCTGGTTTTTTAAACACGCTAGTTCACGAATTCGGTCATATCATTATCGGCAAGATGAACGGATTTTCTCTCATTTCTTTTACCGTTTGGTTTTTCAATTGGAAAAAAGTCAATAAAAAACTTAAATTTTCCTTTGTGATGATGGGGGATGAGGCAGGTTATACCGAAATGTTAAGCACTTCCGTAGATAACCTTTCTAAAAGGTTTAGAAGATTATCTTTAGGCGGTATATTTGCTTCGTTTATAATGCTAATAATAGGCGTTGTTATCGTATGTTTAATTTCATTTTTACCTTACGAAGTATTTTGTATATTCTCTACGCTATTACCTATTTCCGCCTATTATTTTTTAGGAAGTCTTTTGCCTAGTTCTGCTGACGGCGTGTTAAACGACGGAGGCGTAGCCTTAGGTATAAAAAAGAACTTGCCTAGCGCACAAGTAATCGTATCCACTCTTGCAATTCAATGTCAATTGTTTAGCGGAAAAACTCCTTCGGAAATTGAGGAGAAATATTATTTTCAAGTACCGCAACTACCGGAAGACGATATAAATTTTATAGTTTTGTTGCACTATAGATATATGTATTTTTTGGATAAAGAAGATTTTGAAAAGGCAAGCAGTATAAATAAAAGAATTTCAAGCCTTATGGAATATATTCCGAAATCTATGCAACACGTCTTCAAAGCCGAAGAACTCTACGAGGCTTGTACGTTTAACTTTAACGAAGATAAGGCTGACGAATTGATGTACGAGTGTGATAAATACTTAAATAAAAGCAATACGGCAACCAATATTCGAATAAAAATGGCTTATTTAAAGTACCTTCTCAAAGAAGAGGAAATGCTAGAAGAGTTTTATAATAAAGGGATAAGAGAAATTAAGAAAACGCCGATAAAAGGGTATGGAGCGTTTGAAAAGAAATTGCTCGATAAATTAATCAACGAAAAGTCGGACGAGTCACAAACGGTTAATTTAGCCGAAAATAAAGAATAATTTAACTAAAAAGAAAAGCGTCGAGTCGTGTTTTTGACCGACGCTTTTACTTTAGCCCATATAATCTAAGTCAGAATAACAGTATGGGCAAATCATTTGAGTTTGCTTTCCGCAAGAAGAACAAAAGGTCGCCCCACAACTCGGGCACTCCAACAAATTTCCTCCGGTAATTTCCTTTTGGCAATTTTTACATTGTATCATTTTTTTCTCCTTTTTTGCCTTTATACGCAGTATGTGTATGGATGGTTTTTTTATTCAAACGTTATTTTTTGTTTTAATATAAATTTCTACAAAAAATTTTCCTTTTAAAACTATAAATAGTTTTAATTTTTTAATTTTTGCTTGAAAAAAAATACGCTTTGTGATATAATTTAGATATAAAAAATTTTTAAGGTGAAAAATGGACGAACAGAAAAAAGTTAGCGGAAATTATGGTGAAAGTCAAATTCAAGTTCTCGAGGGTTTAGACCCTGTTAGAAAGAGACCTGGAATGTATATCGGTTCAACCGACGTAAGAGGGCTTCATCATTTAGTACAAGAAATCGTTGATAACTCAATCGACGAGGCTTTGAGTGGTTATTGTAACAC
>JAFVSF010000071.1 GCA_017503885.1 Clostridia bacterium | reverse complement strand
ACGAATTTCTACGATACGGACGCATATCAATTCTTTGCGGCAGGCGGTGCAAAATTTATGTACAATCAATGCGACTGGTCTGGTGCAAACGCCACTTCTTTCCAAATGTTGGATATTTGGCTAGATGCAAAAATGCAGTGGGATACGACGCAGGATATCAATGAACTTACTAGAAGATGGTTTAAGGGTATGTTCAAAGAAGCTGCAGACGTTATGTACGATTTGTACGTGCAAGAAAACAATTGGGCACTTATTATCGCAAATGAAACGGGAAAAATTGCAAAAACGGGTATTATTAACTATTCAATCGGTATGGAATATTGGAAATATGAAATGTTGAAAGGCTGGTTAGACAAAATCGATGAAGCAAGAGCGCTCGTTTCTAAGTACGAAACGCAAGATCCTGAATTGTATAAGGTATTGAAAGAACATATCGATATCGAGTGGGTTTGCCCTGCGTACTATATGTTGACGTGTGCGGCTGATAGGTTGTCTAATGAAACTTACAATGAAATGGTAACCTATTTTAAAACGGATATCTCGCAGTTAAAGGATTTTCAGTTTGCAGAAAGATCGTTTTTAACGATTTCAGACTGGGCTTCCGACTTGTCTTTAAGATAAGATATGGGGGACGGAAAAATGAAAAGATTTTTAACATTTATTTTAGCTTTTACAATGTGTATGGCTGTATTATGTGTGGCGGGGTGTAAGAAAGACAAAACACCTCCGATCACTTCAACACCCGTACAAGTCGAGGAGAGGTTGGAATTGGGAAAATCGAGCCTTCTTCTTACGCTAGGCGACAGGGAGGAGTTATCTGTTTCCTATAATCCAATTGCAAATCAAGTGTTGACGTGGACGTCATCCAATAACAGCGTCGTTTCCGTAGATAAAAACGGTTTCGTTGAAGGTATGAGTGTTGGTAAGGCGACGGTTACGGTTAAATACGGAAGCAAACAAGCAAGTTGTGCAGTGGAAGTGTCGTTATCAGGTAACGTACCTATGCTTGTCTTCGACGACGACGTAAGCGAAAAAATCTCGCTTATGAAAGGTGAAGCGTTTGGGCTTGGTGCTCGTATTCGTTTCAATGGCAAGGAATATTTCGACGCAGAAATTGAATATTACGTTGCAGATGAAAGTATAGGAAGAATTGTAAACGGTGAGTTCGTAGCGAATAACGTTACAGGCTCTACTCAGGTGAACGTTTTTGCAACTTGGCGTGGACAGACCGTGCATACAAAGACAATTACTTTTGAAGTCATTACGGAAAACACCGTGTTATTAAACGGTGGCAGAGTAAAAGAAATTAAATTGTATACTGTTGCTCATCACGAAGGCGTTGATTATATAACCTCTCAGATCATTTCTGAGGTTTATATTTCCGAAGATGGCGTTCAGATAAACGATTTTGATTTGAGAGTACAGGATGACGCTATTGCAAGCATAGAAAGAAAGGCCGAGGGGTGGGAAATTACTGCCTTAAAATCAGGAGAGACAAATTTAATCGTTTCGTATGCTAGCGTTGAGTTTCCTTTCACTATCACGGTAGAACGCCCAGTATTCCACTCGAATAAAAAAGTAGAATATTCGCTTACTGACGGTCAATATTTTGACGAACAAAGTAAGACTCTCAAGGGAATAGGGGAACTTTTTGATGGCTTTGGCTCGTTCGTTTCCTATGTGATTGACGGAAAAGAATACAAGGCGAAAGAAGGAAAACTCAATATATCAGAATGTAGAGATAAACTTGTGACACTTTACAATCAAACGGTTGGATACCAAGTTTCGGTTGACGTATATACTATGATTATTGACGAATTGACCGACTTTGAAAAAATTTATGCAGGTGATGAAACGTCTGTGATTGGTGGTACGTATATTCTCGCAAAGGATATTATAGAGCCAACAACGATTTTGAAAATGCCAGAAGGAAAAGTGGCTAATGATTTTGCAGGCACTTTTGATGGACGTGGACACGTGTTGTCATTTACGCTTGAACATGGCACGACGCATCGTTTCGGTTTGTTTGGTAGATATTTACATGGGGCGACGATTAAAAACGTTGCATTGAATAATATCACTATGGATGGAACGAGTGGTAAGAACGCTGCTGGTATTATTTGTGGAGAAGGGGCAAAAGATGCAAATTTAGCACCGGAAAGCACCCTTGAAAACATTTACGTTGATTTGAAATTCAGTGAAGCAAGAAGTGATAATCTTGCATTTATGGGCAACGCTATGTGGAAGACTGTTTTGAAAAACGTTATCATTCACGTTCCTGAAGTTCCTGTATCCGATACGTACGGATCGTTTGCTCGTGGTGATGTTGCGTCTGTTAGTAACAGTTATATTATTT
>JAFVSF010000070.1 GCA_017503885.1 Clostridia bacterium | reverse complement strand
GTAGACAGTTATTCACAGGATAATTATATGAAACTTTCATACACAACCACATCTAATCTGGAACTTTTTGAAACTATCCGTTCCAAAGAAAAACGTGGCAGTTTGCTGTGGGTGCTGGACAATACAAAAACCAGCTTCGGCAAACGAATGTTGCGAAAAGTTATTGCCGCACCGCTGATGGATAAAAATGAAATTGACCGCAGACTTGACGCTGTTGAATATTTCAATAATAATCCTATGGTTCGTATGGATACACAGACACAACTGAAAAATATTCAGGATATGGAACGTCTGTGTACCCGTGCCGGTTTTGGCAATGCAGGACCAAGGGATGTTTTCTCAATGTCACAGTCAATAAAAGCACTTAAACCTTTGAAAGATATTCTTTCAAAATCAGATAATAATCTGATTTGTGATTTGAACTATGATATTGACCCTCTTGAAAGTTTGGGCAAACTTCTGGATGCCGCCATTATAGAAAACCCACCGGCAACAATAAAAGACGGTGGTATCATAAAAGATGGTTTTGACAGCGAAGTTGACCACAACCGTCATCTGGTAAACGACAGTATGGAAATACTGGCTGAAATTGAAAATCGCCTGCGTCAGGAAACCAATATCCCTAAACTTAAAGTAGGGTATAACAGAGTGTTCGGCTATTATATCGAGGTTACACGCTCATATCTTGAGATGGTACCGGACAACTTTATCAGAAAGCAGACTCTGGCAGGTGCTGAAAGATATGTAACAGAAGAACTGAAAAATCTTGAGGCTGAAATTCTCAACGCCAATGAAAAACTGCTGGCAAGAGAAAAATATCTGTATGGTAATCTTCTGAAAGCAATCAGTGATGAAACAGATAAAATTCTCCGCACTACAAAAGCTATGGCTTATATTGATATTCTGGCCGGATTTTCACAACTCGCACAGAAAAACAACTATGTGAAACCTGTGATTACAGACGGTGACAAGCTGTATATCAAAGACGGCAGGCATCCTGTGGTTGAGGCTATGCTGAAAGATGAAATATTTATTCCAAATGATGCACTGCTCGATTGTGATGCAAACAGGGTAAATATTATTACCGGGCCCAATATGGCCGGTAAATCCACATTTATGCGCCAGGTTGCAATTATTGTGATTATGGCACAGATAGGTTGCTTTGTGCCTGCAAAAGTGGCAGAAATACCTGTCTGCGATGCTATTTTCACCCGTGTCGGTGCATCTGATGATCTTTCCAGCGGTCGCAGTACATTCATGGTGGAAATGAGTGAAGTAAGTGAAATACTTAAAAATGCCACAGAAAATAGCCTTGTCATTTTGGATGAAATAGGTCGCGGTACTTCTACTTTTGATGGTATGAGTATAGCGAAGGCTGTTGTGGAATATATCCACAGTAAGCAGAATAATCTGGGCTGCAAAACACTTTTTGCTACACATTACCATGAACTTACAGAGATGGAAAGCCAGATTCACGGCGTAGTGAACTATAATATTGCCGTTAAAAAACGCAGTGATGATATCACTTTCCTGCGTAAAATAGTTCGTGGTGGTGAAAGAGTAGGAATATACTACTGCGAAAAAGGCGCAAGCCAAAGACCAAGTAAGGTTATATACGATAGAGCGTATAGTTCAATATCAATGGCAAAAGAACAAGACTTCGATTGGGATAAGATATTTGAAGAGGTAGAATGGTTTCACTTTACAGGCATAACCCCAGCGTTAAGCGATGAAGTAGCAAAGATATGCTTAATAGCAGTAAAGAAAGCAAAGGAAAAAGGAATTACGATATCTTGCGATCTAAACTTCCGTAAGAAATTATGGACGAAAGAAAAAGCAGGACAAGTAATGAGTGAACTTTGCGAATACATAGATTACTGTATAGCAAATGAAGAAGACGCAAAAGACGTATTTGGAATAGAAGCCGATAATACCGATATATACGGTGGAAAACTAGATAGAGAAGGGTATATTTCAGTAGCAAAGAAACTTACCGACCGTTTTAACTTTAAGGGTGTAGCAATAACGTTAAGAGAAAGTAAGAGCGCAAACGATAACGACTGGTCAGGAATGCTATATACGAATGGACAAGCAGTATTTAGTAAGAAATACTCAATGCATATAGTAGATAGAGTAGGTGGAGGAGATAGTTTTGGAGCAGGCTTAATATATTCACTACTAAACGGATACGATAGTCAAAGAGCAATAGAATTTGCAGTAGCAGCAAGTTGCTTAAAACACACGATAGAAGGGGACTACAATATGGTATCAGTATCAGAAGTATTAAACCTAGCAGGTGGCGACGCATCGGGTAGAGTTCAAAGATAGGACTATATTGTAAGAAAGACTATACGGTTGATATAGAAAAGTTTGAAGTTATAGTAATTGAAACTGACGAACAAAGTCAAAATTAGAGAAAATGTTAGTATAAACGATAGGAGAAAAAATATGGACTACGCAAAAGAATCGTTAAGACTTCATAGGGAATGGAAAGGGAAAGTCGGTGTCGTATCAAAGGTAAAACTTGAAAATAAAGAAGATTTATCTTTAGCATATACGCCGGGAGTAGCATCACCTTGTATGGAAATCAATAAAGACTATAATCAGTCTTTTGAACTTACGGGTAGGGGGAATATCGTTGCCGTTATTACCGACGGAACGGCAGTATTAGGACTAGGTGATATCGGCCCAGAAGCAGGTATGCCCGTTATGGAAGGCAAATGCGTATTGTTTAAGGAATTTGGTGGTGTAGATGCAATTCCATTATGCGTTAGAAGTAAAAACGTAGATGAAATTGTAAACGCAATAAAACTATTTGCAGGTAGTTTTGGTGGTGTAAATTTAGAAGATATTTCAGCGCCACGCTGTTTTGAAATAGAAAAAAGATTAAAGGAAGACCCAGAAGTAGATATACCTATATTTCACGACGATCAACACGGAACAGCAGTCGTATGCGTTGCCGCTTGTATAAACGCATTAAAACTCGTAAACAAAAAGTGGGAAGAAGTTTCAATAGTGTTTAGTGGCGCAGGCGCAGCAGGAGAAGCCATTGCAAAACTAATGATTTCAATGGGCGCAAAAGACGTGGTGATGTGTGATAGACACGGAATTATCTATAAGGGAAGAGAAGAAGGAATGAATTCGGAAAAGATGAAAATTACCGAATTTACAAATAAGAATAATAAGAAAGGAAGTTTAGCTCAAGCGTTGGTTGGCGCAGACGTGTTCGTAGGGGTAAGTTCACCAGGACTATTAACTCAAGATATGGTTCGCTCAATGAATAAGGGCGCAATAGTAATGCCTATGGCAAACCCAACGCCTGAAATAATGCCTGAATTAGCATTAGAAGCAGGTGCAGCAGTAGTAGGAACGGGAAGAAGTGATTATCCAAACCAAATAAACAACGTTTTAGCATTTCCAGGTATATTTAGGGGCGCATTAGATTGTAGAGCCGTAGATATAAACGAACAAATGAAGATAGCAGCGGCAAACGCTATTGCATCACTAGTATCAGACCAAGAGTTAAACGCAGAATATATAATACCATCGCCGTTTGATAAAAGGGTTGCATTAGCAGTAGCAGAAGCGGTAAAGAAGGCTGCTATTGAATCGGGCGTTGCTAGAATTAAAGAGTAAATTCTATAACTACTGATTTCATATCAGTAAATATATTGTCTAGACAAATAAAGGCAATATGCTAGAAAGAATATTTGTATAAAAAATAATATGGAAGAAACTAGATGGATAAAATGCCCTGAATGTGGAGAAAAGACAAGGGTAAAAATAAAGAAAACTACAATAATGAAAGATTTTTTATTGTTTTGTCATCATTGTAAAAAAGAGTTTACGGTTGACGTAGAAAATTTTAAGGTTATAGTAATTGAAAATGACAAAATAAGTCAAGGTTCGTCAAAAAATGTCGGTATATTTTAATTATAAGATATTATAATTAGGGCTAGAAAAAGCCCGACGCAAGACGCAGTGATATGAGTATAATATATATTCATAAGGCTGCGTTTTCTTTTTTTAAATAAAAATGGAGAACGGCTAAATATAAAACATATATAAAAAACTTAATAGCGTTGTTTCGTCAAGAAAAAAAAGGATTGACGGGACTGACTAACTACGCCTAAAATCCCTATTTCCTTATTTAGAGAAATGGAGATTTTTTGTTTTTACGAAAAAAATTAAAAAATCTTAAAAAATTTTTTTGAGTGTTCAGGCGTTGAACACTCAAAGTCTATATAATCGATTTTACCAAAAGGGAAAAGGAAATGAGAACACGATACACTCAAATGGAAATTTTAATGTGCCTATTTGATTGTAAAAGGCACACTATTTCGGAATTACAAAGTAAAACGGGATATAGTGGATCAACTATAAGAAGGCACTTACAGGAGTTATCTATTTTTTTGCCAATAGAGATATATAGAGGCAGTAAAACAGGAGAACAAGGCGGTGGTGGTGTTGTTTTACAGAAGAATTATTTGTTAAATATACTTTTTCATAACTGGGAAATTAAATTGTTAATTCAAGGGCTGGAAGAAATTGATGAGGATTTAAGGGCAAAAGAATTAAAAGAAAAACTAGAACGACTATTAGGAGATAATTAATTAAAAATATACATGATAAAACAAATGGATAGTTATTCATTAAAAATGACTGCTTTATATAAAGCACTAAAAGAAAAAAATTTAACAATACGTAATATTTCAGATGCTTTACAAATTCGTATAAGTAAATTAAAGAAAAAGTTACGTAATAAAGAAAAATTTACTAAACCACAAATACGATTATTAACGTATTTACTTGGAGCAAAAACAATGTATGAAGTTATATACTTTCCTGATAAAAAATTTAGGGAACAAGTATATAGAAAAGTATTTTTAAGAGGTAAAGACCAGCTATGAAAAGTCAAGCGAAAAAACATAGAAATTAAAAAATATTTTTTAATTGAATTTTTGCAAGACAAAAAGTCCGTTGAATCAACGGACTGACAATACAAATAATGATTAGGCTTTTGGAATATAAGGTTTGTTTGTTTTAAGGACAGCCCAAACGATATTGCAAAGTTTTCTTGCAACTGCAGTAAGGGCAAGTTTATGAGATTTACCCCTTGCAATAAGATTTGAATAATAGTTTGAAAGAACGGGGTCGTATTGAGACGCAGTAAAAGAAGCAGTCCATAAAGCTCTGCGCAAATAAGGAGAACCGCGCTTTGATATTTTGTTTTTAGTACCAGTGAAGTCACCAGATTGTTTTACAGAGGCATCTAATCCTGCATAAGCGACAAGCTTTGGTGCAGATTCAAAACGGTTAATATCGCCGATTTCACCGACTATTACACTGCCGAGAGTACAACTAATACCTGTAACAGTAGTAATTACAGCATAGTCGGAAGATTGCAAAAGTTTGTCAAGTTCGTTATCAATTTGTTCAACTTGTTTTTGAGTGAAATCAATCTGTTCTATGAGTTGTTTAATCTGAAAAGAGAAAGAATTGAGAGCAAAAGAGATACCGATAGAATTAGCAGCAGCATTTTTAATATCTTGAGCTTTAGACTTTCCAAAACGACCTTGACTAACTTTAGAGATAAAGTTGGAAAGTTTGGTCAAAGAGATATCTTCAAATTCTTCAGGGGTAGAAAACTTAAGCAAAAGTTGTTTGCTTGTAATGCCGAAAATGTCAGAGAAAAGCTTGTCATATTCGGGAAAGACTTGGTCTAAAAGACAAATAACTTTACGTTTTAAGTCGCTACACAAATCAATCATAGAAAAACGGAAACGAGAAAGGTTTTTCAAGGCAATAGTTTTTTCGTCAGGCACAATACATTCAGAGTATTTACCAAAACGAAGAAGGTCTGCAATATTGATACAGTCAATAATGTCGGTTTTAGCCTTGCGAATAGAAACATCACGGAAAGCATCAGTTTGAATAGGATTAAAAACTTTAACGGTAAAACCTAAATCGGTCAAAAAGAAATAAATGGCAAACCAATAATGACCTGTAGCTTCCATAGCGATTAAAGAGTTTTCAGTATTAACTTCAGTTTTTGTTAAAAAGACAAGGAGTTTTTGGAAACCTGGTTCAGAGTTAGAGAAGTTAAGGGTTTTAGAGATGGGCTTGCCTGTTTCATCAATAATGCCGACTTGATGATTTCTTTTAGCGATGTCGATACCAACGTAGAACATAAAGAGACCTACCTAAAAAATAGTTACAGATAAAGCTCCAATTTGCTTTACGTGAGTACAACCTCGTGAGAGATGCAGTAACAAAGTACTATCCAGCTCATTCGCACAAACACGTAAAGAAAGAGGCGTAACCCTTTGCTAGAAGAACAAAGTCTTAAGGAGGTGAACTACGAGCCTCTATCTGTACCAAACACATTATACCATAACGAAAGTTATTTGTATAAAGGTTTCGCTTAGTTCCTTGCAAAAAACTAAGTAACTATATTATACGAGGAGGTGAAAATTATTAGTTATCAGGTTATTAGAGTTCAAAAGTTTACAAAAAATTCGCTTATAAAAATCGGTGCGGAAACCGAAAGAACAAGTAGAAGCAACCGAAATGCAGATATTGACACGGAACGAACTCCGTTAAATTTGTATTTTAAAAAGTCCACAAACGGTATGAACGCGGAATGGAAAAGTATCGTAGAAAAAACAAACGCTACTTTTAAGGACACGAAAAAGTCGGTTGCTTTTGAAGGAATTATAGTAACGTCGG
>JAFVSF010000069.1 GCA_017503885.1 Clostridia bacterium | reverse complement strand
TCATTTGCTTGGTTTGGTCAAACTGTTTTAAAAGTTGATTGATTTCTTGAATTGAAGTGCCACTGCCTTTTGCAATTCTATTCTTTCTAGAAAAGTTAATTATTGATGGATCTTGTCTTTCCTTTGGTGTCATTGAAAGAATAATCGCTTTATTTTTCTCAATTTTTCTTTCATCGATATCTTGCTCGCTAATTTTTACTTTCGAGCCAATGCCTGGTAGCATTCCCAAAAGATTTTTTGCACCGCCCATATTTTTAAGCATTGCAAACTGCTCTAAATAATCTTCTAAAGTAAAGGAATTTTCCTTAAACTTCTTCTCCATTTTTAAAGCCTGCTCTTCGGTAACTGTTTGCTGTGCTTTTTCTATTAAAGAAAGCACGTCGCCCATACCGAGAATTCTACTAGCCATTCTGTCTGGATAGAAAGGCTCTAAATCAGTGAGTTTTTCGCCAACTGACGCAAACTTAATTGGTTTGCCTGTTACAGCCTTAATCGAAAGACAAGCACCACCTCTCGTATCACCGTCAAGTTTAGTAAGTACCACGCCCGAAACTGCAAGTCTTTCATTAAACGTTTTTGCAACGTTTACAGCATCTTGACCTGTCATTGAGTCAACAGTCAAAAGTATTTCGTCTACTCTAATAGTTTTTGTGATGTTTTCGAGCTCTTGCATAAGCTCTTCATCAATATGAAGTCGACCTGCCGTATCTACGATAACGGTATCATAGCCGAACTTTTTAGCGTATTCAACACCACTTTCAGCTATTTTAACTGGGTTACCTTGTCCTTTTTCAAAAACCTCTACCCCTGCTTTTTCGCCTACGATTTTAAGTTGATTGATTGCAGCAGGACGATAAACGTCACACGCAACAAGAAGTGGCTTTTTACCTTGTTTTTTAAGATGGAGTGCAAGTTTACCACAAAGCGTAGTTTTACCTGCACCTTGCAAACCACACATCATAATAACCGTTGGAAGAGTTGAACTAACGATAAGTTTACTGTTAGTTGCTCCCATAAGTTCGGTGAGTTCTTCATTAACGATTTTTATAACCTGTTGTGCTGGGCTTAAACTTTTTAAAATTTCTTGACCAACTGCCTTTTCACTAACCTTTGCAATAAAATCTTTTGCTACGGCAAGGTTAACGTCTGCCTCTAAAAGAGCAATTCTCACCTCTCTCATTGCTTGTTTAATTTCAAGCTCGGTAAGTTTACCCCTCTTGGTCATCTTAGAAAATATATGATTGAGTTTTTCTGACAAACCTGCGAATACAGCCATCAGTCATCTCCTAATACGCTTTTAATTTTTTCGCCAATCTCTACGGCATTTTTATCGTTTAGTCTAGATATAAGTTCGTAAACGGCCTTTTTTTTAGCAACAAAGCCAAGTTCACTCTCAAGTTTTTCAAGAAGTTTTTTAGTCTTTGTAACAGTATCTGCAACACTTTGACGTGAAACGTTTTTAATCTCTGCAATCTCGCCTAGCGACAAATCACACATGCAGTACATATCGAATACCGAACGCTGATTTTCGGTAAGCGTTTTTGAATATTCACTGTAAAGCTCTGCGTAATATACGCCGTCTTTTATAGACATAAACTATCTCCAACTGTCAAGTATTTTGACCTTACAGCTAGTTATTATACACTAAAATGAATAAGGTGTCAAGCATTTTAACCTGACACCTAAAATTTTTATTCTCCCAAAATGGCATTAATAAACGTTTCTTTATCAAACATTTCGATATCGTCGAGTTTTTCGCCCGTACCCACAAATGCAACTGGAACTTGCAATTCGTTACAAAGTGAAACTACGAAACCGCCTTTTGCCGTACCATCGAGTTTTGTTAGAATAATACCGTCGATACCAACAGCCTCGTTAAATACCTCAACTTGCGAAAGAGCGTTTTGACCTGTAGTTGCATCTAAAGCGATAAATTTATAAAAACTTGCGTTTGGATGCTCTCTTTCAACAACTCTAGACATCTTTTTAAGTTCTTCCATAAGATTAGACTTGGTATGAAGCCTACCTGCTGTATCGATAATTAAAATATCCGTTCCCTTTGCTTTTACAGAACTTAAAGCATCAAAAACAACTGCAGATGGGTCGCTACCCTCTGAACTTTTTACAATTCTTACCTTTGCTCTTTCTGCCCAAACCTCAAGTTGATCGGCAGCTGCGGCACGGAAAGTATCTGCTGCGGCAATGGTTACCGATTTTTTATTGTCAGTAAAATAACGGGCAAGTTTACCGATAGAAGTAGTTTTTCCTACGCCGTTTACGCCTATAACCATAATAACGGCAGGCGTTTCGAGTTCGAAATCTTCAGCCATATCAAGACAAGCCATAAGTTCTTCTTTAAGCTCGGAAATAACGTAATCTCTGTCTTTTACTTTTTCTTCAATCATTCTATCTCTTAAATTTTCAACTATCTCGTCGGCTGTAGCAACGGAAATATCAGAGGATATTAAAATATCCTCTAAATCCTCGTAGAAGTCTTCGCCAATCTTGTCTTTAGCAAACAAAACACGAAGTTTTTCGGCTAATCCGTCTTTAGTTTTTTTAAGAGCTGAAAATATTTTATTAAACAATCCCATTATACACCGTAGGTATCAACCGCATCAGAAAGTTTTACGGAAATAATCTTAGAAACGCCCTTTTCTTGCATTGTTACACCGTAAAGGGAATCGCCTCTTTCCATAGTAACTTTTTTGTGGGTTATTACTATAAATTGAGTTTCTTCAGAGAAATTCTTTAAATATTTAGCAAATCTCTCTACGTTAGCATCGTCGAGTGCAGCCTCAATTTCGTCTAATACAACGAAAGGCATTGGACGGAGTTTTAATATTGCAAAAAGTATTGCAATAGCAGTAAGCGCCATTTCACCACCTGAAAGAAGTGAAATCTTTTGGAGTTTCTTTCCTGGTGGCTCGGCTACTATTTCTATGCCTTGCTCTAACGGATCATCCGACTCTGTTTTCTCCAAAACAAGATCGGCAGTACCACCACCAAAAAGTTCTTTGAAAATTCTTCCAAAGTTGGCTCTAATTTTAGCAAAACCTTCGGCAAAGGTAGCACTCATTTCGTCTGTAAGTTTTTTAATTACCGAAACGAGATCCTCTTCAGCTTTAACAAGGTCGTCACGCTGAGTCGTCATATCTTGATAACGAAGGTCAAGGTCTTCAAACTCTTCAATAGCGTTATAGTTTATATTACCGAGGGCAGATATTTTCTTTTTAAGTGAAGAAATTTCACTATTTGAAGTAATAATATCGTATTCTTCATCTCTAAGTGGTAACGCAGTTTCGTAAGTAATTTGATATTCCTCCCAAACTCTTGCTTGTAAATATTCAAGGTCAGTATCAATACGAACGAGGGCGTTTTCTTCTTTATACTTACTTTCGCCAAGCTTACCAATTTCTGCCTGTACCATCTCTCGTTTTAAATTGTCTTGCTTAACTTCCTCGTTGAGCATAACTTTACGAGATGCTATATTATCTCTTTTTGCACGAATAATATCTAAATATTCTTTTTCAGCATCGGTGAGAGAAACCTTTGCAACGTCGTCTAACAAAACGGAAACGTCAGCGTTTAAAGTAGTAATCTTTGCAGAGTTTTCTTCAACTAAAACGCCCTTTTCAGACTTTTCGCCTTCCATTCTTTGAACGTCTTCTTCACTAGCTTTAATCTCGCCTTTTAAGAATACTATTCTCTCTTGAACTTTATGAAGTTCATTAGAAAGTTCATCACGTTTAGCATTGTAATCTTCGTATTCTGCTTGGTGCTTATCTGCGTCGGATGATGCGAGTTCTCTCTTCTTTAAGAGTTCTTCATTACCCTCTTCAATCGCAGAATATTGCTTACTAATCTCGGTAAGACGCATATTGAGAAGAGACACGTCGTCTTTGCTTGCCTCTAAAAGTTTTTGAGTCTCTAAAGTTGCAATCTCTAAAGATGCAATTCTCTCTTTTAATACTGCTACTTGTTGCTTGTTTTCTTGTAATTCAAGATAAATCTTTTCACATTCTTCCTGTTGTTCTTGAACTTGCTTAGAAAGTTGCTCTTTTCTTGCAGAAAGTTTCTCCATTTCGGCTTTCTTAGTAGCAAGAGCCTTGTTAATCTCTTCTACTTTTCTATCCATAGCAAGGAGGTTTGCGTTGTTTTGTCTTCTTGAACCACCCGTCATTGAACCTGCAGTAGACAAAATATCTCCGTCTAAGGTAGCAATCTTAAAACCAAAGTGATATTTGTTAGCAATAGCAACTGCATTGTCAAGATTGTCAACGACTAAAGTATTACCCAAAAGGAACTTAATAACGTTTTCAAAATAACTGTCGTAGGTAACTATTTCGTTGGCAAGACCTATTGCACCTTTTTCTGAAAGGGCTTGACGAGTATCGTAACCTTCAGGTCTTACCTTAACGCTTGTTACAGGAAGGAAAGTTGCCGTTCCGGACTCTGTTTTTCTTAAGTAGTTAATGAGGAATTTCGCATCTTCTGGGGTTGCCGTTACGATATGTTGAACTGCCACGCCAAGACACGCAGTAATTGCAAGTTCGTGCTTTGCATCGGTTTTAATTATATTTGAAACTAAACCTTTTACTCTCTTGCCTATTTCTGGATTACGCTTTGATTCGGTCATTAAAGTTTTTACCGAATATTGATAGCCGTCGTAATTCTCTTTAAGGTTGGTGTAAACCTTTGAATTTGCCTCTAACGCTGAAATTTCAGAGTTTAAAGCAAAAATCTTTCTCTCGATATCTCCAACGTAATTTTTCGTTGCCAAGATATCGTTTTCTCTTTCTTTAATATCTTCTTTAATGAGATTTGCTTGCTTTTCTAAAGAAAGAAGTTCAGCACTCTTTAAAGAACTCTCTGACATTTGTTCGCTAAGTTTACGAGTTAACAATTCAATTTCGCTAGTGGCTTTATCTCTACGTTCTGCAAAAACAGTTTTTTCAGCAGAAAGCGAACCGATATTTTGTTTAATATCGGCAAGAGATTCTACACTTGCAAGAATTTCTTTATGAGCAGACCTTGCGAGCATATCGCCCTCGGTAATCTTGTCCATAACTTTTATAAGTTGTTCGTTTAAAGAAATAGACTTGTCCTCAAGTTTTTCAATTTCTTTTTGACAATTACCTACGTAGTCACGCTTTTCTCTTATTCTTCTTTCTAATTCTTCAATTCTTCTTCTAGCCTCTTGAGCCTCATCACTAAGACGCTTAATTTCTGCACGAAGAGTGGTTATTCTTTCGTTATAAACCTTTGCCTCGCCAGACTGTCTTTCAAAAGCTTGCGTTCTTGCGATTAACTCTTCGTTAAGGTTACTTATATTCTCATCAGCCTCGCCAATTTCTCTTTGGTGCTGATTATACGCCTTGATAGATTCTGCAAGTTCTTCATTGCGAAGTCTTAACTGCTCTTCTATACCTTTTATTCTTAAATTTATCTTTTCTTTAGACGTTGCGGCATTATCATATTTATATAAATATGAGTTTACTTCGTGGTATTTAAGTTGTTCGCCAAGTGCTCTTGCCGCTCTAGTCTTTTCAGCAGCCCTTCTAAGAGGCTCTCTTTGACGTTCAAGTTCGGTAGTGATATCAACTATACGAGTAATATTATCTCTTACTCTGTCGAGTTTACGCATAGTTTCAAGTCTTTGAGTCTTGGTTTTTGCTATACCTACAGCCTCTTCAAATATAGTTCTTCTATCTTCTGGTTTTGATGAAAGGATTTCTGCAACCTTGCCTTGACCGATTACCGTATAACCCTCTTTACTAACGCCACATTCGTGAAGATTGTTTACTATATCACGAAGTCTCGCTTGCTTTTTATTGATAAAATACTCACTTTCGCCCGAACGGAAAAGTTTTCTAGTAAACACAACTTCATCGTATTCAAGAGATTTGAATATTCTGTTAGTGTTATCAAAGGTAAGCGAAACCTCACAGTAAGAAAGAGACTTTCTATTCTGCGTTCCGTTGAAGATTACGTCTTGCATAGACGAGCCACGAAGAGTCTTTGCAGACTGTTCGCCAAGCACCCATCTAACAGCATCGGAAACGTTACTCTTACCACAGCCGTTAGGTCCTACGATACAGGTAACGCCGTTTTCAAATTGTATTTCTTGCCTATCGGCAAATGATTTAAACCCGATAAGCTCAATCTTTTTGAAATTCACTTTGATTTTCTCCTTTTATTCGTTTGCTTTTGCTTTGCCACCGTTTTTACAGGTTGCTTTTTAGTCTTTTCGTATTTTTCAAGAGCAAGCCTAGCAGCCTCTTTTTCGGCATCGGATTTTTTTCTACCCTTTGCAAAAGCCACCTCTTTATCGTTTACGGTAACAGCCATTGTAAACATTGGCTCGTGGTCTGGACCAGACCTTTCCTTTTCCACGTACAAGAGCGTTCCTAGTTTGTATTTTTGAACGTACTCTTGCAATTTACCTTTATAATCGGTTGGTCTACAACTTAAAATCGTATCCTTTCCCCGTGCCCTTACCAACTGGGTTTTGCTAAACAAGGTTCTTTTTACAAATTTTTTAGCCTCTTCCAAGCCACCGTCTAAATAAATACCTGCAACGATAGCCTCAAAAAGATTTTCCTTTGCAGAACGATGATGCTCTGGCGAATTTTTCTTTTCTCCTTCACCAAACATTAAAAACTCATATAAACCACTCTTTTCTATCGCCTTTGATAAAGGCTCGCAAGATACGAGTTGTTGTTTATAATCGGTAAGAAGCCCCTCGTCGGCATCTGGGAATTTTTGCATTAAATATTCAGCAGTTATAAACCCTAAAATAGAATCGCCAAAATATTCTAAACGCTCGTTATTTTTTACCCCTCCATGCTCGTGTGCATAGGACGGATGTGTAAAGCATAACCTAAGCAAAGTTTTGTCTTTAAATGAATAGCCGAGTTTTTCCTCACACTCGTGCATATAAAAAATCATTATACACCTTCGGTAGTAGCCAAAGCTTGCTCGATTTTACCGTTTACGTTAATAGCTGAATTGTTGTACGCTTGAAGCACTGCGTTTTTAAACGCCTCTGCTTTTGACGAACCGTGAGCCTTAACAACAGTCTTTTCCATACCGAGAAGCACTGCTCCACCCCTCTTATTATAGTCGATTTTGCCCTTAAGGTTTTTAAAGGCGTTTTTCATAAATAAATAACCTATTTTTGCCCTTTTAGATGCTTTTATTTCGGTTTTTAAATTAGTAAGAATTACGTTCACTGCACCTTCGGTTGCCTTGAGTGCAACGTTACCACTAAATCCATCTGCAACAACCACGTCGTATTCGCCAGAAAGAATTTCACGAGCCTCCATATTGCCCACAAAATTAATTCTCTTATCATCTTTTAAAAGAGCAAACGCTTCTAAAGTGAGTGCACAACCCTTTTCATCTTCCGTACCATTTGATAAGAGTGCAACTCTTGGATTTGCAACGCCACAAACTTCCTTCATATAAGTGCTACCCATAATAGCAAACTGAACGAGCCAGTTAGCCTTACAATCAACGTTAGCACCACAGTCTAAAAGCATGGTCTGTCCTCCGGCAAGATTAGGAAGAAGAGGTGCAAGTGCAGGACGCACCACACCTTTTATTCTACGTGATAAAATTACCGACGCCGTTAAAACTGCACCTGTAGAACCTGCCGAAACGAAAGCCTTTGCATTTTCGTCTTCTTTTAGAAGTTTTACACTCTTTACTATAGACGAATCTTTTTTAACTCTAATAGCCTCGGTAGGAGACTCGTCGCAACCAATAACTTCGGTAGCATTTTCTACAAACACTCTAGTTTTATCATATTCAAGTGTTTGTAAAACGGCGTTTATACCATCTTCTTTACCAACTAAAACGATATCAAAACCGTCTTTTTCTGCAAGGGCGTTAATAGCACCTGTAACTATTTCCTGTGGCGAATGATCTCCACCATAAGCATCAATAATAATTTTCATATATTTTCCTCTTTTAGTAATGAGAATTTTAAAATTTGTTCGACGTAACGTTGGGAGCGTGACGCTCCACTCTCGTGTTTTTGTTTTACTCTTATAAAGCAAATTTTTAAAGGATTAGATACAAGCAAAAGAAGGCTCGCTTTGTGTCACAAGACACAATAGAGCAACTTGAAGTTGCATCCTTTTTCCCTTTACCTTTATCAAGTGAGATTTAAAGGATTAGATGCGAGCAAAAGAAGGCTCGCTTTGTGACACAAGACACAATAGACCTCTTTGGTCATTGGGGTTTGGGGGACAAAGCAGTAACGCACTTTTGCGAAGTAGATAAGCCTTTAAAAAAGGAGGTTCTCAACAGTTCTTGGAAACGGTATAACATCCCTTATGTTAGAAATGCCTGTCAAATACATTATCATACGTTCAAAACCAAGACCGAAACCTGCGTGAGTTGTTCCACCGAATTTACGAAGATTGATATACCAATCGTAATCTTCTGGCTTTAAACCTAATTCTGCCATACGAGAAAGGAGAACGTCTTCTCTGTCTTCTCTTTGGCTACCACCGATAAGTTCACCAACGCCTGGCACTAAAAGGTCTGCCGCAGCAACGGTTTTGTTATCGTCGTTTAAACGCATATAGAAAGCCTTGATTTCCTTTGGATAATCGGTTAAAAATACAGGCTTTTTGTAAATTTGCTCGGTAATAAATCTTTCGTGTTCACTTTGAAGGTCGCAACCCCAGTAAACTGGGAATTCAAACTTATCTTTATGAGGCTCTAAAAGTTTAATTGCCTCGGTATAACTCAAACGAACAAACTCGTTATCACGAACGTTACAAAGTCTTTCTAAAAGCCCCTTGTCAACAAAGTTGTTGAAGAATTCAAGTTCACTTTTACAAGTATCCATAACGTGTGAAATAACGTATTTAACCATAGCCTCTGCAACGTCCATATCGTCTGCAAGGTCGGCAAACGCCATTTCTGGCTCAATCATCCAAAATTCTGCTGCGTGGCGAGCAGTATTTGATCTCTCTGCTCTAAACGTTGGTCCAAAAGTATATATATTGCCAAATGCCATTGCGTATGCCTCGCCAGAGAGTTGGCCAGAAACAGTAAGACTTGCAGGTTTGCCAAAGAAATCTTTTTTGTAGTCAACTTTTCCGTCTTCAGTCTTTGGAACGTTATCAAGAGGAAGAGTCGTTACTTGGAACATTGCACCTGCACCCTCGCAGTCACTACCAGTTATGAGTGGAGTGTGAACGTAAACAAATCCTCTTTCGTTAAAGAATTTATGTATTGCAAAAGCAGCCTCACTTCTTACACGGAAAACTGCACTAAAGGTATTCGTTCTAGGGCGAAGATAAGCAATTTCACGCAAATACTCAAACGAGTGACGCTTTTTTTGTAATGGATAGTCAGGTGTTGAAGCCCCTTCTACCTCGATTGATTCAGCTTTAATTTCAAAAGGTTGTTTTGCCTCTGGAGTGAGAACTAAAGTTCCTTCAACAATGAGCGAACAGCCAACGTTTTGACGAGCAATTTCATCATAGTTTGCAATTTTCTCTCTTTCAAAAACTACCTGAACGTTTTTAAAACAACTGCCGTCGTTAAGTTCAATAAAGCCAAAGGCTTTTGAGTCTCTTATGGTTTTAGCCCATCCCATAACCGTAATTTTGCTTCCAGATAAGCTTTCTGCTGTTTTGTAAACGTCTTTTAAAAGAATGCGATTTTTCATAGCTAGACACCTACTTATAAATATGATATTAATATAATATCATAAAAAGCAAAAAAAAACAATTAAAAAACAAAGCTCTTCAGCATTTTTTA
>JAFVSF010000068.1 GCA_017503885.1 Clostridia bacterium | reverse complement strand
GTCTAGGCTTTCGCCACCATAGTAGCCGCTCGCCTTATAAGTATTACCGGGTATTAAACCTAACCTATCTACGAGGAACATACCGTTATTTTCTAGATTCCATACTTCCGCAAACTTATACGGTTGTAGTAATAGATTCTCCGGAGCTGCGCTTGCGGTTATGTTATTGTTGTTTATTATAGTAATGGCAAGGAAAGCCATTGCGATAATAAGTAAGCAACCTAAAATAATGTTACTTACCAAAAGCGCTTTATTTGTATTTTTTATATTTTCGTGATTTTCCATAAATTTTCCATTTTAAGTTGTTGAGCCCCGACCGTAGCCGGGGCGGTGTTCTTAAACTCTTTTAAGTTGTTGAGCCCCGACCGTAGCCGGGGCGGTGTTCTTAAACTCTGTTAAGAAGCTTTTTGACCATTGCGGTCGCAAAACCTAGACCAATCATTGATAAACCAACGATGCCTAGAATACTGATATTGCCTTCACCATTGGTGAAGATGGTTTCAAAGAAATCTACGATACCACTGCCGGTTCCTTCTAGGAACGTTGAAAAGCTAGTGGTGATATTTTGAATAATATCAACTGCAGTCATGGCACTTACCTCCTTTAAGTCTAACGATTGGTAGGGGGTTTTTAATTCAACGTCGTTTAGGTTGAATGGCGGCACCCCACGTAAACCACTTTTTGGGAACGGACTATTTTTTACACTCACGTATCATTGACTTGTAATCCTGGCATAGTTTAGTAAAATCTGCCATTATGTTCTGCAAGTCATTGCACGTGGAATGTATAAACTGTTTTTTCTCCTGGTCAACTACGATACCGTATTTTACTTTGCCAAAGAACGTCGGCTTTGCAGCTCTAATTGTAAGAACGCTTTTGCCTATTGCTATTTCCTCTGATACGAGTTGACCTTTATATATCTTTTTTGGGTTCATAATCTTTTAGTTTTTTTTCGATTTCTTGTATGCTTTTTTCGTGTTGTTCTAATACCAGAGCAAAATTTTTCTGATTAGTTTGTATCTCTTTTATATTATCTTTAGCATTAATCATATCATCTATTAAAAATATTATTGCTATAGCAAGTTTTGTTTGAAAATCGCCTTTTTCGTAAGCTTTTTTTATTTGTTCTAATATGTCTAACATTTCACTTTCTCCCACTAAAAAAAGGCAAAGTTATTGCCTTTTCATTCTTAATTTATAGTTATAAGAGGTCAATTCGATATCGATAGAATCGCCAACGTTAACTTCGGGTTTGGCTTTGGTGAAAATATCGGTATTGAAAGGACGGTAAGCGGTATTGATGGTGCAGTACGTTCTCCAAAGAACGTCTGTTCCTACTTGCTTTTGAGAAGGCTCTTCAATAACTGTAGCAGTAAGAGTAACTACCGCTAGAGGTTTAAGGGAAGTCTTTTTCTCTTGAGGTGCATCTGCATCGGTAGGGAATGGTAAGTTTTGTTGAGTAGTCATATATATCTCCTTTGCTAGTAACGCCAGCCGCGAAAGTAATAACGTTGGGAAAAATTAGACTGTGAGTATTGCCGGGAACGAATGCAGGAGTGCATCGTCGGCAATACGTCTAATTGCCCCGTTAGTGACGGTAGGACTAATCTCGTGATAACGGTTGTTGTTTTGGGAGATTGGCTGCCAACATTCCCCTCAAACTACCTAAGCTATTGCCACAAGCTTCCCTCGCCGGAGTTGCTCGAGTGTGTCTTCCGTTAAGCCAACCACTTTTCAATCACTTTCTCAAGCCCCACCGTCTAACGGTTGTCGGAGCCTTGCTCCATTTTAGTACCCAATTTGGGTACAATTAAATATTACTACCCATTTTGGGTATTGTCAACCCATTTTGGGTATTTATTTTATAATAAAATTATGAAATTTAACGAAAGACTTAAAAAAACTAGAATAGAACGTGGTTTTACGCAAAAAGATATTTATACCGTACTAAAAGTTTCGGCTAATTGTTATGCTTCTTGGGAGCAAGGTCGGACACAACCAGACATAGATAATATTAGACGTTTATGTATCATTTACAACGTTACGTCTGATTATCTAATAGGTCTCGAAGATGAATATGGTAACAACACTAGACAATCTTATAACAATTACGGTATTCATACCGGCGACGTCAAGTTTTAGAATAGGGGGTAATTTTATGAAATGTCCTAATTGTGGTTGTGAACATATGGTTTATACTGAATATCGTGAACCTAATTCACTTCCTTGGTTTAATATTTTGTTTGTATTGTTTGCTTTAATCTTTAATAATCTACCGGGTTTATTGTCTATAATCAGTATTATAATTAATAGTTTAGTATTTGTTACAGCTGTAATTTTTAATATCATTGCTTATATTAAGAGACCCAAAAGTATGACTAAGGCAACTTGCCCGGAGTGTGGATATTTTATATTAAATTAATTTATCGAGCGTAGCGAAGCCCGGCAGGGCGCAAAGTGCAACGAAGCGATTATAGCGGACCAGTCCGCGGAGTACCCTTACTACAGCTTGATTTATAACGTTGATTTTCGGCGAGCCCAATAGACTTATACGACGTTAGTAGTCCATTACGCTTTTCTGGCAGTGCGGCGAATAGCCTCTCGCCGCATTCACAAATTCAAACCTGAATTTGTGCAAATAAATAACGAAAAGTAATATATAATAAAAAGTGGTTGTCGGAGCTCTGAAGAGGAGCACGTATGAATAAAGAGAACGAGTTGTTGCAGTTACTGCAGGAACTCACGTTAGGCTTGTCTAACGTCAAAGAAGAATTAAGCATCCTTCGAGCTGCACAAGTAACGTATGATACCGCACTCACCTATGGTGAGTGGCTTTTAACCTGGTTAGAAACTTATAAAAAACCCAAAGTAAAGTACAATTATTATTTGAACCTAGTCGGCTACGTAAGAAATTACGTAGTACCGATGTTTGGATCCAAACCACTTGTAAGTATAAATTCCATGGAATTGCAGGAATTTTTGTTGCGTATAAACATGCCGGCAACGCGCACACAAGTAGCTGCAGTAATAAGCGCAAGTTTACGTAAAGCTTTCGAGCTGCGTCTTATTCCGTTCAACCCTTATCTTGCTGTGTCTTTCGAGCATTACGAGCAACCGACGTTGGGTGCGCTCACCCACCGGCAATACGTTGACGTTCTCAATGCAATCGACGTTCCGAAACGTTACGTGCAAACCTGGTTACTACTTGCTACCGGACTGCGACAGGGCGAGTGCCTTGCTCTCGAACGTCGCAACGTTGATTTGGAACGCAAAACGATAAGAGTGGAGAAGTCGCTCGAGCGCGGAACGTTGGAACTCGTAAAGCCCAAAACACGTGCCGGAGTGCGTACCGTTCCTATTGAGGAACCGCTGATAGGAATGCTAGCACCTTACCTAGATACGCCGGGGCGAATATTCCCGGAGAATACACCGGATAGTTTGTCCCGGTACTATCGCCGGTTATTTGCCCGTTTAAATCTTCCCTTTAGCGGACATATCTTCCGGCACACGTTTATAACGAATGCGTACGAGCTCGAAATACCGGACTACGTAGTGCAACGTTGGTGCGGACATAGTAAACGTGCACAGGCAGACGTATACCTGGCATTACGTAATGCCGGTGATTTTGAAGAAACCGAATTGGTCCGTTATATGTTACGTTTAAAAAGTCGTGCTGTGCCATCAATATTACGCACGTAACACGCGCATTAAAGAGGTCATCACGATTTTTAGGTAAAGAAAAAGCCCATTTTCGTTAGAAAACAGGCTTTTTTGATTATTTGGTGGAGACAAGGGGAGTCGAACCCCTGACCTCTTGAATGCCATTCAAGCGCTCTACCAACTGAGCTATGCCCCCAAGCAAGTTTAATTCTAATATATTGGGAATAGTTTGTCAATTAATTGGAATAAAAACATTGTTAGACGTTTTACTTTTTCACAAAACTTTCATTGTAGATTGTCACTTTTTATGATATTATTAAATTATGAGAAGGATGTTATCTTTGATTTTGATAATTTTGCTTTGCGGTGCGTTAATCGTGCCCCTTGTTGCTTGCAATAAGGAATGTGATGAACACGTGGATGATGACGGCAATGCGGTTTGTGACGAGTGTGGCGAGAACATGGAAATCACGCCACCAATAGTTGACGATGATGCAAGCGGTGATGCTGGCGAAGATGCTGAAGAAGACGAAGAAGAGCCATCTATTGTTGTACCTAAGGCAGAATATGAACGAGAAGTAATAGACGGCGTAACGTATATTTACTATGGAACGTTACCACAAACAGCCGTAAATTCCGATTTAACTAACGTTTTGAGCAATCTCGTTAAGAGTGGTAATCTCACGGCTAACGAAAACGGCACGTATAGCTATGCGGGTGTAGAATATGCTTGTTTATATGGTACGGAAAAGACTGTAGGCAGGTTGCTGTCTAATGGTCTTACAATCCAAAAGGACGAGCCATATTTCTTTAATATCGAAAAATTAAAATGGAGACTTCTCGAAGAAAAGGATGGTAGGGGTTTGCTTCTAGCAGAAAACATATTGGGCGAATACTACTTTAATCCGCAAGGCTCATATAGCAATAGTTTGGG
>JAFVSF010000067.1 GCA_017503885.1 Clostridia bacterium | reverse complement strand
CTATTTTAGTCAGTTATCTTTTATCAAAGCCTTTTCTAAAAGAGCGACGAGAACGTACATTCCCCCTGCTAAAAAGCAAAGAATAATTGTGCTTGCCATAACTAAGTCTAGTTTAAAAACTTGACCACCGTAAACGATAAGATAACCAATACCTTGTCTTGACGTTAAATATTCTCCCATTATAGAGCCTATCCAAGCAAGACCTACGTTTATTTTTAAGCAAGAAATAAAACTCTTTAACGAAGAGGGTATTATTAGTTTTGAGAGAATTTGCAATTTGCTTGCACCCATAGATTGAAGTAACATTATCTTACCCTTATCGCAAGCTAAAAAAGCGTTTTGCATTGTTATTATGGTAACTATAATCGTAATGATAATCGCCATAAATATTATAGATTTTACGCCACTGCCAAACCAAACGATAATAATAGGTCCTAGGGCAATTTTAGGTAGACTATTTAAAACTATTAAATACGGCTCGCTTATCTTTCTTAAGTTTTCAGACCACCAAAGTGCAACGGCAATTAAAGAGCCTAAGAAGGTTGCGATTAAAAATCCTGCAATCGTCTCTAAAAGAGTAGTGCCAACGTGAATCCATAGATTATTGGTTAATATTAAATTTTTAATGGTTTTTACAACTCGTGACGGGCTACTCATTAAAAAACTATCAATTATTCCATATTTTGCAAGAAGTTCCCAAGCAAACAGTAAAACAAATAAAACAGATATTTGCATAACATTTATAAATACGGAATTTTTGCGTTGTGTTTTTAAAAATAAAAGATGTTCACGAGAAAAGTTTTGGTTATTTTTCATAGTTTAATTCCCTCCAAAGCCTTTCGAACCATGAAGAGAATCCCATTGATTCTCTTCTTTGAAGAGGAGTTAACGTTTTGTCAGTATCGATTAAATGTACGTTTAATATTTTCGACGGCCTTTTGGTTAACACGATAATTCTATCTGCAAGTGCTATTGCTTCGGATATGTCGTGAGTTACTAATATAGCCGTCTTTTTTTCGTTTTTAATTATTCCGTAAACGTCGTCGCAAACTGATAGTCTTGTTTGGTAGTCTAGAGCAGAGAAAGGCTCGTCTAAACGAAGTATTTTAGGTGAGTATGCAAGAGTTCTAATAAGGGCAACTCTTTGTCGCATTCCACCAGACAGTTCGTTTGGGTAGGATTTTCTAAAATCCCATAAACCATATTTTTTCAATAAAAGTTCTACGTTTTTTCTTTTTTCTAGATCTTTAATCGACTTGTGAATTTCAAGGGGTAAAAGGGCGTTTTGTTCAACTGTACGCCAAGCAAACAATTGGTCTTTTTGTAACATATAGCCTATTGATTCACTTGGAGAAAGAATTGGAGAGCCGTTTAGCAAAACAGTTCCTTTGCTTGGTTTTAATAGTCCTGCAATAATGGACAGAATACTTGTTTTTCCACAACCTGACGGACCTATAATTGCTACAAATTCCCCATTAAACACGTCAAAAGTTATATTGTTTAATGCCTCAATTTCTCCTTGCTTCGTGTGGTAGGTTAGAGATACTTTATCAATGCTTAGTATTTTGTTCATTTGTATTTACTCCTTTAGAATAAGGTGTTTAGAAAATTTCTCCGTATAAATTGTTTGCGAAGGAATTGTCGGTAATTGCAGTGTAATCTACTCGTTTTGAAAGTTCGCCAGCATTTTCCATAACGTTTTGAAGATTGTTAAAAGCAGTTTCAGTCATAGCCATGTGAGTCATCCATGCATCTATTTTTTTGTAACTTGCAAGTGACCTAGTTATAGAAGATAGTGCAGTGTCAGGGAATTGTTTAATAAGACTTTGAGCCAAAACTTCATCATTAGTTTCTAGCATATATTTTATTGCTTTGTACATTGCTCTTATAAATTTTTCTATAGTTTCGCCATTTTTTTGAAGGTAACTAGTCATTGCTGTAAAAGCAGTGTATGGTATTTCGCCACTTTCTTCGCCAACACTTGCTACAATGTAGCCTTTACCTGCTTTTTGGTATTCGCTTGCAGTTGGCTCAAATAAGGTCGTGTAGTCGCCTATGCCTCCTTCAAAAGAAGGTCCCATAAGGTTAAACGCAACGTCATTATTTAAAGTTACGTTTTGTCCGTTGAATAAACCGTGCTTATTTACAACGTATTCAAACGTCATTGCAGGAACACCACCTGTTCTACCTGCTATAATTTCTTTTCCTTCTAAATCTTCCCATTTAAAATTTGGTTCGGGTGTTCTAGAAACCAAGAAAGAGCCATCTCTTTTAGTTAATTGTCCTATAATTTTAGGAACGTCCTTTTTCCCCTCTAAGTATACGTATACGGTTGCTTCAACGCCCATTAGACCAATATCGGCATCGCCTGATAAAAGAGCAGTCATAGTTTTATCTGCACCTCCACCGTTAGTGAGTTCAACGTTTAAGCCTTCTTCTTTAAAAAAGCCGTTTTCTATCGCTATATACAGTGGAGCATAAAAAATTGAGTGAGTTACTTCGTTTAAACGTACGGTTGTTAAGCCACCGTCTTTTTCCTTACACGCTGTAAAAGGCGTTATTGTGATTAAAAGTGCGATAAAAGTCGCAATAATTTTTTTCATAATTTCTCCTTATATTTTTTTATCATATTATATCGTATGAAATAGGAGTTTTATTTGACAATAAAAATTTTTTATAATATAATTATAAATACTTGACTTAAATCAAATGAAAAATTATACATTTACAAAATGGTGGAGAAAATTATTATGGATATGTCAAAGACTTATAGTCCAAAAGAATTTGAACAAGGAATTTACGAAAAGTGGGAACAAAAGGGATATTTTAAGGCAAAGCCTAATAAGGATAAAGTGCCTTTTACTATCGTTATACCCCCACCAAATATTACTGGACAACTTCACATGGGGCATGCACTTAACAATTCCATTCAAGATAGTATAATACGTTTTAAAAGAATGCAAGGCTATGAGGCATTATGGCTTCCTGGTACAGACCACGCTTCTATTGCTACCGAAGTTAAAATCGTTGACCAAATGAAAGCTGAAGGTCTTACCAAAGAAGAAGTTGGTCGAGAAGGCTTTTTAGAAAGAGCTTGGGCTTGGAAAGAAAAATACGGTGGAAGAATTGTTGAACAGTTAAAGAGATTAGGCTCTTCTTGCGATTGGTCTAGGCTCGCTTTTACTATGGATGAAAAATGTTCTAAAGCAGTAAAAGAAGTTTTCGTCAACCTCTATAACAAAGGTCTTATATATCAAGGTAAGAGAATTATCAACTGGTGTCCTTGTTGTAAAACGGCACTTTCCGATGCAGAGGTAGAGTTCGAAGAAGAAAATTCATTCTTCTGGCATTTTAGGTATTTCGTTAAAGATAGCGATAGATATTTAGTTATAGCAACTACAAGACCAGAAACTCTTTTAGGCGATACTGCAGTTGCTGTAAACCCAAAAGACGAAAGATACGCTGACCTTATTGGCAAAACTCTCATTTTACCTATCGTTGGTAGAGAAATTCCTGTTGTTGCAGACGAATACGTTGATATGGAATTTGGTACTGGTGCAGTTAAGATTACACCTGCGCACGATCCTAACGACTTTGAAGTTGGTTTAAGACATAACTTAGACGTAATTCGCGTTATGGACGACGGTGGTATAATGAATTCGCTCGCAGGTAAATACGAAGGTATGAGCCGTTACGAGTGTAGAAAGGCTATAGTTCAAGATTTAGAAACTTTAGGTAATCTTGATAGAATAGAGCCACACGCACATAACGTTGGTCATTGCTATCGTTGTCACGATACCGTTGAACCTATCATTTCTAAACAATGGTTTGTAAAGATGGATACCTTGGCAAAACCTGCACTTTCTGCTGTTAGAAAGAAGAGTATTAAGTTTACGCCAACAAGATTTACGAAAATTTACAATAACTGGATGGAAAACATCAAAGATTGGTGTATTTCACGTCAACTTTGGTGGGGACATAGAATACCTGCATATTACTGTGACGAATGTGGTGAAACTATTGTTGCAAAAGAAACGCCAACAGTTTGTCCTAAGTGTAATTGCACTTCGTTTAAGCAAGATGAAGACGTTTTGGATACTTGGTTCAGTTCTGCACTTTGGCCTTTCTCAACCTTAGGTTTCCCAGATATGACTAAGGACTTAAAGTATTTCTATCCTACCGACGTTTTAGTTACTGCTTACGATATCATTTTCTTCTGGGTAGCAAGAATGATATTTAGCGGTATTGAACACATGGAGAGAATTCCGTTCAAAGACGTTTTAATTCACGGTATTGTTAGAGATGCTCAAGGTAGAAAGATGAGCAAATCTTTAGGTAACGGTATCGACCCAATCGAAATTATTGAAGAATACGGTGCAGATACTTTACGTTACTGTTTACTTAACGGTATTTCTGCTGGTAGCGATATAAGATATTCACCAGAAAAACTTGAAGGTTGCCGTAACTTTATCAACAAGATTTGGAATGCGTCTAGATTCGTTTTAATGAATACTGAGGGCAGAAAGATTAAAACCGATATTTCAGAGTGTAAACTAACTGCTCCAGACAAGTGGATAATTTCTAAACTCAATTCAGTTGTTAAAGACGTAACGCTCAATATGGAAAAATACGAAATTGGTCTTGCTTGTGCATCTCTTCAAGATTTCGTATGGTCTGATTTCTGCGATTGGTATATCGAACTTTGTAAGCCTACCTTATACGGTACGGACAATGCTAAGAAAGACGACGTAATTAGTGTACTTTGCTACGTTTTAACTAATATGCTTAAACTTCTTCATCCTTTTATCCCCTTTGTTACAGAAGAAATTTATTCGCATATTCCAAAAACAAAAGGCAGTATAATGGTTTCGGATTTCCCTAGATATAATTCCAAATTTGCGTACAGAAAGGAAAGACTCGCAACCGAGAAGATTATGGACGTTATTAAGTCGTTAAGAGCGATTAAACTTGAAACAGGTGCTGCTCCATCGACTAAAATTGACGTTTATTTCGTAACGGCAAACAAAAAACTTATTTCAGATAGTGCTACTATCTTTAATAAACTTGTAAACGTTAACGAGGTTAGATTCGTAGATTCAAAAGAAAATATCAACGAAAAAGTCGTTTCTAAAATTTTGGAGGGTATAGAAATTTACGTTCCACTCGGTGCGCTCGTTGATACCGAAAAAGAACTTGCTCGTTTAAAGGGTGAGCTTGATAAGGTTGATAGCGAAATTAAAAGAGCAGAGGGTAAACTTTCTAACCAAGGTTTCGTTGCTAAAGCACCAAAGGCTTTAATCGACGGAGAAAAGGCTAAACTTCAAAAGTTTACTGAAATTAGAGAAAAGATTTTAGCAAGCATTAAAGAGTTTGAAAATTAATTTTTACGGGGAGAAAAAGTTTTTCTCCCCTTTTCCCGTTTTTACTAATCGTAAAACGTGCTTAAGATAAAAAATACAACGATTTCCGAAAGGAGAAATAATTTGAAAAATAGAAATCATTTAAAAGTCCGTTTTTTAGGTGGCGTAGGTGAAATTGGTAAAAATATGACGGCACTCGAGTATGGTAAAGATATAATCGTAATAGATGCGGGTATAACTTTTCCTACGGCTGATATGCCAGGTATTGACCTTGTCGCTCCAGACGTTTCTTATCTCGTACAAAATAAAGATAGAATAAGAGGTATTGTATTAACCCACGGACACGAAGACCATATTGGTGGGCTTCCTTATTTATTAAAAGAAGTAAACGTGCCTGTTTACGGCACAAAACTTACGCTTATGCTTTGTGAACATAAGCTTAAAGAACAAAAAATATACGATTGCGATTTAAATTGCGTAAAACCTTCTAGCAGTATAAGGTTGGGTGTTTTTACCGTGGAGTTTATACACGTTAATCACTCAATTCCTGGAAGTTGTGCTTTGGCAATATCGACTCCTGTCGGCACTGTTGTTCATTCTGGCGACTTTAAGGTTGACTTAACGCCTATAAGTGGTCAAATGACTGATATGACAAGGCTTTCTGAAATAGGTAAAAGAGGCGTTACGCTTTTAATGTGTGAGTCTACAAACGTTGAACAAGAAGGCTACACTATGAGCGAACACGTCGTTGGCGAAACGTTAGATAGGCTTTTTGTCGATAATCAAAAGCGTAGAATTATAATTGCGACCTTTGCGACAAACGTTCATAGAATACAACAAATTATAGATTTAGCCGTAAAGCACAAGAGAAAAGTTGCATTTTCGGGTAGAAGTATGCTAAACGTTGTAGAGGCTGCAAGTAAAGTTGGCGAAATTTCAATCCCAAGCGACGTTGTCATTGATATTGAAAGAATTAAAAGCGTAGCAGATAAAGATCTTGTTATAATTTCAACTGGTAGCCAAGGTGAGCCTATGAGTGCACTTACTCGTATGGCATCTGGGGACTATAATCAAGTGCAAGTTGGTAATAACGATACGATTATTATCTCTGCATCGCCAATCCCAGGTAACGAAAAGAGTGTATACCAAGTTATAAATAACTTGTACAGAAAGGGAGCAGAGGTAGTTTATAAGTCAATTACTAAAATTCACGTTTCTGGTCACGCTTGTCAAGAAGAACTTAAAATATTGCATACTCTTTTAAAGCCAAAGTTTTTTATTCCAGTACACGGCGAATATCGTCATCTCAAAAAACATTGTAGGCTTGCTAAAGAGTTAGGTCTTAAAGAAAGTAATATGTTAATTGCTGAAATTGGCGATACCATTGAAATTTCTGAAAAGAGTATAAAACGTGGCGAGCAATTCCAAGCAGGAACGAGATATATCGATGGTCTTTCAATCGACGATACCGAGTCTGTTGTTCGTGATAGAAAGCATTTGGCAGAAGACGGTCTTATAGTTGCAGTATGTTGTGTTAGTGAAGATTCTGGCGAAATTTTGCAAGAGCCAGACATTATAAATAGAGGATCAATACTTACCGACGAGCAAGTTCAAGAAGTTAAAAATATCGTTATAAGAGTAATCAGTGGGTTTGACGTCAAAGCTTCAGACCTTGGAGATATAAGAAATACAATAAGAAAGCAACTGAGAAATTATATTTTGAAAAAGACTAAGAAAAGTCCTATGATAATTCCAGTTATAACAGAAGTTTAATATGAACGAATACGTAACTAATTTGATATTAAAAAACGCCGAAACGTCGGTTGATCCCGATTTAAAAAAATTTAGGGATGAATATAGAGAAAAAGGAATACCAACCCTTTTAACAGAAAGTCTTAATTGCTTGGTTTTAATGGCTACACTTAAAAAGCCTGTTAAAATTCTCGAGTTTGGCACTTCTGTAGGTTGTTCGGGTATTGCTCTTTTAAAAGCGAGCGAAAATGCAACCTTATATACTATTGAAAGGTATGAAAAGGCTTTTTACGAGGCTAAAGAAAATTTTGAAAAATTTGGGCTTAGCGATAGGGTAAAGCAGTTTAATGGAGATGCTCTCGATATGGTTGACGAAGTTGGCGAAGGCTTTGACTTTGTATTTTTAGATTGTAACAAGTCTAAATATAAAGATTTATATCCTAAAATAAAACAAATTTTAGTAAAAGGTGGAATACTTTTTGCCGACAACGTACTTTTTAGAGGGTATATAACTG
>JAFVSF010000066.1 GCA_017503885.1 Clostridia bacterium | reverse complement strand
GCGGTTGGCGATATCCTCAGCCCGCAGAAAATCCATCCATTCATTGACAAATCCGGGATCATCATCGCTGATGGTCCGGCCGAAGCACAAAGCTTCGGGTTTATCGTGGTGCGGTCAACAGGACTTGAACCTGCACGAGAAATTACTCATAAGATCCTTAGTCTTATGCGTCTGCCAATTCCGCCATGACCGCATTTTTTATAAAATCGGGGGCAAACGGACTTGCCTTAACCGATATTGCTCGCATATAATACCAAATTAAAAAAATATTGTCAACAGTTTTACCCCCTTGTGTAAAAAATTTTATAAAAAAATTAAAAATTATTAAAATAATAAAAAAGAATAGATGATTGACGTAGTATGGTTGGCATGTTATAATATAAATGAACATTTTATATGCAAAAGGGGAGATTAAAGGTCTAAATCTATAATTATAGCCGTTGCAAAATCGTAAGGGGCAACATATACTATAGAAGCAAGATTTTTACAGAGGTTAAAATGGGAATAGTTCTTTTAACTGCACTAGGTGTAGGTGGTGCAACGGTAATAGGCTCGTTGTTTGGCTTTGCCTTTAAAAACGTTTCACATAAGTTTTCAGACATAGTTTTATCATTTGCAGCAGGTGTTATGCTTGCTGCATCAATATTGGGGCTTATTCTTCCATCGCTAGATTATGGTGGAAAATATGCAATTTTAGTTACTGTCGTTGGTATTTTTGTCGGTGCATTGTTTTTAAACGTGCTAGATAAGGCCGTTCCTCATTTGCACAGGTTGTTAGGCCCAGAAACTGAGGAAGAGTCTCATCCGGACGCAAAACTTTCTAAAGTCATATTGTTCGTGACTGCTATTGCTTTGCACAATTTACCCGAGGGAATTGCTGCAGGCGTAGGTTTTGGCTCGGGGAATTTAACTCACGCTTTTATAATTGCAGGAGGTATCGCCCTTCAAAATATTCCAGAGGGTATGGTTATAATAGCCCCAATGCTTTCGTCTGGAGTAAGTGCTAAAAAAACCTTTTTATGTGCTATGTCAACTGGACTTATTGAAGTTATAGGCACACTTATTGGTTATTTTGCTGCTAGCATTGCAACGGTTATATTGCCTTTTGCTTTGGCGTTTGCAGGTGGAACGATGCTTTACGTTATAAGTGATGAAATGATACCTGAAACGCACGCGCACGGAAGTCAAAGGGGAGCAACGTATGCTTTGCTTATAGGTTTTTGTTTAATGCTTGTTTTCGACGTTTTGTTAGGATAAATAATAAAATTAAATAATGTTATGAAAAGCCCACCATATTTCGCTATTTGCGAAGTATGGTGGGCTACACTTTTGTTATAGACAAAACTCCCTAACGGAAAGGCATATTGGGTATAACACTATCTTATTCCTAAAAAATTTAGGAACTCTGAAAGTACTTTTTCTATTTCATCTGGAGGGGAAGAGTAAAGTTTTTTTTCAAGTTCAATGTATTTAATTTCGTCGTTCATGATAAAAGTTTGTGCGTAAATGTTATTATTATGCAAAAACGACGGATGTCGGCAAAAATACTTTAAAATTTATTCATAAATACGTCTATAGGTTGTTTTTCGACAAAATTTCTATTATTACGCCTTTTTCTCTCACGTTTTAATCTTGGGATTTTAAAACGTTAATGTTATAATTTTAATTACAGTATGGCGAAAGTCGAAAGGAGAGAAATATGGAAAAACACGGAATTATAATACTTCAAGATAAAGAGCAAAAATGTGAAGAGTTAAGGAAAGCCTTTGAAAATTCTGGCGAATTTGAGGTTTTGGCTACCTCTTGCGATGGCGAAGAGGGGGTAGGCTTAATCTTAAAAACGGGGGCTGAATATTGTGTTACCGATTTGATATTGACAGGTTTAGACGGACTAGGCGTATTGGATAGGCTAGCAAAATCTGGCTCTGATACTAAAGTTATAGTGTATAGTGCGTTGACGAGAGAAGAGGTTGTCGAGACGTGTATAGCAAAAGGTGCTGCCTTTTATATCACTAAACCTTGTGATGCACTAACTCTTGTAAAGCGAATAAAAGATTTATTTTTATTGGAGAAAAAGCCGTCTAGTTTTATCAATCCAAAATTTAAAACCCCATCTTTAGATGAAAAGATAAGTAAGATATTTATATCTGTTGGTATTCCCCCACATATAAAAGGTTATAGTTATTTGCGAGAGGGAATAAAACTTGCCGTTGATAGCCCCGACGTTATAAACAACATAACGAAAAAACTTTATCCAATGATTGGAGAGAAATATTCAACCACTCCTAGCAAAGTGGAAAGGGCTATAAGGCACGCAATAGAAGTTGCTTGGTCTAGGGGTAGAATAAATAATATTAACGAACTATTCGGCGTTCAGACCTATCTTGCAGGGGAAAAACCAACAAACGGAGAATTTATAGCGTTGATAGCCGATAAGATGTTATTAGAATTGGCATAACTGCCGTTACTGTTAAATTGCATAAAGTTAAGCATTATCTAAAGTTTTGCAAAAATATTAGAAATAAAAGCAAAAGACAATAAAAAATTTTTGAAATTTTTACTAAAAACAGTTTACAAATTAATATAATATGTCTATAATAATCACGCTACGCATAGATTTTAGCGTAGCGATTACAATTTGTATTATATTGATGGAATAAGGCGTAAGCTCAATTTTAATTAACATCTTGTGCGTCTTAAGTCTAGGAGGAGGAAATATGGGATATATAAAATGCCCCAGATGTGATCTTAACTATATTAAGGACGATGAGCAGTATTGCGAAGTGTGTAAAGCAGAACTTAAAATAGGCCCTGCACTTAAATTTGCTGCACTTAACGACGATGATGACCTTGAACAAGTACTTTGCCCTATTTGTAAGCGTAATTTTATGGACGTTAACGAAGAAATGTGTGCAGAGTGTAGAGAAAGGGCTAACGACAAAGCGACTATCGAGCCTGAAAGAGATATAGACCCAGACAATGACGAGGAGTGGAGAAACTTCCTCGACGAAGATGAGAAAGATGCAATATCAAACAAGGCCGATGAAGAAGAAATGCTCTCACTTTCTCAACTTGAAGAAGAAGAGGTAAGCGAACTTTTCGACGACGAAGAAGACATTGAAGACGACTATTATAATGATAGCGTACGTGACGACGATTTTGATTTCCCAGAAGGCAATGCCGATGATTACGACGAGGAAGACGGTGCTTTTGAAGAAGAGGTAGAAGACGAAGGTTTCTAATCGTACGTATAAAAACTTTTAAAAGGGCAAAACTAACCTTATGATAAAGGTTACGAGGGATATAAAAAGCGTAAAAAGAGCAATTAGGAGCGTTCTTGGCGAAGATGTTTTTGTTAAAGTGAATCTAGGTAGGAATAAATTTGCTACTTACGAGGGTAAATTGACAAACGTATATCCTTGGCTGTTTACGGTTACTCCAAACGAAGTTTTTAAAGGTAAAACAAGTTTTTCCTATGCAGAATTGATGTGTGGAAACGTAAAAATCAAGCCTAAAAATTTAAAAAGTAATTAAAATTAACTTTGCACTACTTATTTTTTTGATAGGTAGTGCAATTTTTAATAGTCTTATTTAAAAAATTTTTTTAAAACACTATAAATAGCTTGTAATTGAAAACGGTTAGTGCTATAATATTGAAATATTATATAAAGGCAAAACGCCACGATAATACGAACAAATTTTATGGAGGAGATTTTATGAAGAGAAAATTTATACTATTTCTTTTAGTAAGTTGCTTGTGTGTTGCAATGTTGGGCGTAACAGGTTGTAAAAAGAATAAGACTTCTGAACAAGAACCAGTAACTATTGCACAAATTCAAGCAAAAAACACTTTAGACCAAGTTTTAGCAAGCAATGCTAACGTTGTTGTTAAAACGTCTGTTGCAAGTCAAACTGAAATTTGCTTTAGCAAAAACGCTGAAGGAAAGATTGTTGTTGACTCAAAGGAAGGCGAAGCAGACTATACGTCTTTAAGAAACGGTGCTATTTATGAAATCGGCACTGAAAACCGTCTTGAAATTTGTCCAGACGCAGACCACGCAGATTGTTGCATTTATGCTGATTATGCTGATTTAGCATCTGTTATGACTGGAACTAACCCTACTGAAAAGGATGGTAAATATGTTTTCACGTCACAAAAAGACGGCGTAACTTATGAGTTTGTTGCTAATAAAGACACTCTTTTATTAGAAAAAGCAGACGTTTTAGTAGCAGTTGAAGGTGTTAACCAAAAAGTAGAGAGTTTAACCTTTAAGTATGGCGAAACGGTTGATTGGATAGGCCGTGCTTACGAAGAGTTGACTACTGCAGAAAACGAAGAAGATTTACTTACTTTCGAAGTTATGTTCTATCCATTAACAGATAAGCAAAGATCTGTTAACTTAGTGGTTGAATATGGTGTAGACATTGATTTTGTAGAAACTGAAGAAAGCACTTATTATTTCTATAAAAACGTAAGTTGTACTATGGATATCGAAGATTTAGACGAACTTCTTGCAGATTATAACGACGTTCGTGTTTATGCAAACGATTACCATATAGAAATTTCTTTTGAATTTACTCTTACTCAAGAAGATGCTGATGAATTTGCAACGATTATTGAAAATTTCACTACGCTTGCAGAAACTAGCACCGATTTTGATGAAATTGAGTTTGCTAAAGAACTTATGGAAGATAAGATGTCTTACTTCGTTCACCAATATTATATGGGTCAAATTCAGTATTACTACAACACTTCTAATAAAGAGGCATCTAACAATTTCGATTTTGCTGTTGAGACTTATAACGACGCATACGTTGACTACATAGATGCGTATAAATTCGTTTACGAGTTAGAAAATAACGAATATAGCGAATGGCTTTTTGAAGATTGGACGGAAGAAGATTTGGCTATTTTAAAACAAGACAACGAATCTATTTCTGCCCTTGAAAAGAGAAATACTGAAATAGAACAAGAATATAACGCTCTTAAGAGAACAAGTTCTACTTGGTCTGCAGACGTTGAAGCCCTTTATGAAGAATTCGTTGCAAACAACCAAGAGATTGCAAGATTAAGCGGTTATGCAAACGCATACGAGCATATGAGCAAAGACAGATATTCTCGTAACTACACTGCTGAAGAAAGAGAAGTTTTAAAGGCTTGTATAAGAGATTATATTATCACGTATTCTGCAAAGGCAAGTAGTACTTATAGTAAAATCAATAATTCTATGTCTAAAGCAGACAAGAATGCTTACAATGAAATAATGCAAAGTAGCGTTACTTCTATGGAAAACCAATATATCAGTGGATATATTAATTCGTATGATAATAGCCTTAGAAATAAGATGCGTGCAGTGTACGACAAAAACGCTTGTCTCTTTGCAACAAGTGGTAAGTCTATGGGTACTGCGTTTGCAAACTATTCAGGATATTACGAAGAGGCGTTTGTTTTCTTCGGTCAACAATATCAAAACGTTCTCACTTTCATTCACGAATTAGGTCACTACGTATCGTTTAGTGGTTATGATGCAGGTATGCCATACGACTTTGCTGAAACTCACTCACAAGGTAACGAATGGATGTTCCTCCATTATATAAAAGGAAAGGTAAACGATAACGTACAAGGACTTTTGGTTTACGATAACCTCAATTCTGCATTTAACACTATGATTCGTGGTATGCTTATAGATGAGTTTGAATACAGAGTATACACTGCAGAAACTCCTTACACTGCTGATCAATATAAAACCGTATTTACTGATGTTTTAGCAGAATTTGGATTCCCTGCAAACTACATTACTATGTATTATAAAAACTATACGCAATTAGTAATTATCAACTCTCCTTGTTATTATCTTAACTACGTAACGTCTTCTATGGCTTCTCTTGGATTCTATATCTTAGCAGAAACTGAAGGTTATGAATACGCTCAAGAAGTTTACCGTAAACTTCAAGAAGATTGTAACACTGAGTTGCCTTATGGTGAAATCGTTGAAAGCATTGGTCTTCCTAGCCCATTTGCTGTAGAATCTTACGAAATGTTAATAGACGTTTTCTTCCCAGAAGAAGAGTAATATGATAAGCCCCTTGTGCATAATCGCACAAGGGGCTTTTAAAATAGGCTCTATCACAACTCGTGACTGATATTTAAAGGCGTATAAACGTCGGTATGCGTCGTTTCTACAAAGTATTTGTGACTGGGACGACCAACAAGGTCTATCCCACCCCCAAATTCTTTGTGAGCCTTGCCTACCTTGTTTCTCCCCCTTTAAATCTCACTTTGTAAGAGTTAGGCTAAATACACGGATGCAACGTCACGTTGCCTCGTATCTAACCCTTTAAAATTAATCAGTCATACGTTGTGACATAGCCAAATGTAAAAACGGCATTGCAAATTTTCGCAACACCGTTTGCTATTAAAGTTTATATTCTTTAGCGAGGGTTTTAAAAAGTGTAACGGCGTTTTGTGCCGTCTGCTTAGAAACGCAAGTTGCAAGCCTCACGTATCCACTAGCACCAAAACTGTCGGCAGGGACTATTAAAAGTCCAATCTGCTTTGCCATTTCGCTCATTTTTTTAGAGTTGCCGTCTGGTGCTTTTACCATAAGATAAAAAGCACCTTTAGGGTTGTTGCATATAAAGCCTGCTTCTAAAAGCCCCGACGTGAGGATATTTTTATTGCTTTCATAAATTGAAAAGTCAGAAAATTCTTGCTTAAAATTTTCTATTACGTACTGAAAAATACTAGGTGCACAAACGTATCCAACCGAGCGAAGTGCTCCTAAAAAACCTGCGTATAAGTCGTTAAATCCATAAATTTCGTTAGAAACAGCTATATAACCGATACGCTCTCCAGGAAGAGAAAGGCTTTTACTGAAAGAATAGCAAATAATAGTATTTTTATAAAGGTCTGCTATACAAGGAAGCTTAGCACCGTCAAAAACTATTTCTCTATACGGCTCGTCTGATATTATGAAAATAGGATGGTTAAACTTATTTTGTTTTTCGTTTAATATTTTAGTAATGAATTCGATTTCTTGGCTTGTATAAACTTTTCCAGACGGATTGTTAGGGTTGTTTATTATAAGTGCCTTGGTGCTTTCTGTGATTAGATTTTCAAGTGCGTTGTAATCGACGGAAAAATCGCTCGTTGCAAAAGGTATTGGTACGAACTTTGCCCCTGCGTTTTCTATAAAGACTTTATACTCTGGAAAGTATGGCGTAAGCACAGCAATCTCATCCGTATCACTTTCAGTTAAGGTCTTTATAACTCCACAAAGAGATGCCGCTGCACCACAAGTTAAGATTATGCCCTCACTTGAAAAGTGTGTTTTGTGGTAAGCGTTTAAAAGGTCTGCAACGACTTGTCTTGCCTTTTGAGAGCCTTGTGCAGAGGTGTAAGCGTGTACGTTTTCGCTATTAATTCCTTTTAACAATGCGTCGGTTACCCAAGTTGGGGTTGGGGCAGACGGGTTGCCAAGGGTTAGGTCGCAAACGGGTAAACCTTTTAGCGAAAGAGTTTTGCCATATTCAAAAAGTTCTCTAATTTCAGAGCGATGCTTGCCAAGTGCAAGTAGTTTTTCGTTAACCATTATATAAATCTCCTAATGCAAACAATATAACACTAATAAGTAAAAAAGTCAACTCAAGTTGAGCTTACAATTTTATTATTGCATAATAAAATCTTATATAAATGGTTGACTTTTGACTAAAATAGGTATATACTCATAAAAAAAGGGAACGAAATATCCTAGATTATTAAAAAGGACAAGAAAATGAACAAATACTTTGCTTACTATTATTTTGCATATTATTTTGTTGACCATATTTAATAAAATATCGGTATTTTTCGTGTACAAAAAAATCGTAAAGACCGATATTATATCGGTCTTTTTTTATGGAGTTAGACAATGATTATCGTAGTAAAAAAGAATTGTGATGAAAAACAGTTAGACAATCTTATCAAATGGGTTAAAGGACAAGGGCTCGGTGTTGATATAAGCGTGGGCGAGCATTCTACAGTTTTAGGTTTGGTTGGCGATACGCCAAAGGTAGATATAGACCTCGTTCGCTCAATGGATATCGTTGAAAACGTAAAGAGAATTCAAGAACCATATAAGAGTGCTAATAGAAAATTTCATCCAGACGATACTATAGTCGACGTAGGTGGACACAAGTTTGGTGGAGATAATTTCCAAATAATCGCAGGACCATGCTCGGTAGAGAGTGAAGAGCAAATCATAGCCGTTGCAAAAGCGGTTAAAGCGTCGGGTGCTAACTTTTTAAGAGGTGGTGCGTTCAAACCAAGAACATCTCCATACGCTTTCCAAGGCCTTAAAGCAGAGGGCTTGGAACTTTTGAAAAAGGCTAAGGCAGAAACCGGTATGCCAATAGTTACCGAAATTATGTCCGTTGCTCATATCGACCTTTTTGAAGACGTTGATATGGTGCAAATCGGTGCTAGAAATATGCAAAACTTTGAACTTTTAAAGGCTGTGGGTAAGTTAAATAAGCCAGTACTTTTGAAGAGAGGTCTTGCAAACACTATTGAAGAGTGGCTTATGAGTGCTGAATACATTATGTCAGAGGGCAATCGCCAAGTCGTTCTTTGTGAAAGAGGTATAAGAACGTTCGAGCCTATGACTAGAAATACTCTTGACCTTTCTGCGATTCCTCTTTTAAAAGAAAAAACTCACCTTCCTGTAGTTGTAGATCCAAGCCACGCATCAGGTCTTTCAAGATTGGTTAAACCGTTGTCGCTTGCCTCGGTTGGTGCAGGCGCAGATGGTCTTATGATAGAAGTTCACAACGATCCGGCTAAAGCACTTTGCGACGGTGCTCAATCACTTCGCCCAGAGCAATTTGATGAGGTTGTAAAGGGTGTAGACGTAATGTTGCCACTCGTTAATAAGGTAAGAAGATAATATGAATATAGGAATAGTTGGGCTCGGGCTTATTGGTGCGAGTTTTGGTAAAAGCCTAAAAAAATTAACCGATAACAAGGTTTATGGGTTTGATATAAATCCCGACGTGCTTTTAAAAGCAGAACTCGTCGGTGCTATAGACGAGCCTTTAAACGAAACTAAGGTTGCAGACCTTGATTTGCTCGTTATTTCGGTATACCCAAGAGCCTTTAAAGAGGTTGCAAAAAACTATCTATCAAAGATGAAAGACGGTGCAATCTTAATGGATTTTTGTGGTATAAAAAGGGGTATTGAAGAGGATATGAAAGAACTTTCTTTAACGTATCCTCACGTTTCTTTTATAGGGGCACACCCTATGGCAGGAAGAGAGTTTTCAGGTATAGATAGGTCGATTTCCACCTTGTTTGAAAAGGCTACGTGCGTAGTCGTTCCAGTAAAGGCAGATATTTTTACGTTAGAAAGAGTTAGAGATTTGTTTTTGTCGGTTGGTTTTTCAGAGGCTGTTTTTTCCACTGCATACCGCCACGACGAAATAATTGCTTTCACTTCTCAACTTTGTCATATAGTTTCGAACGCTTTTATTAAAAGCCCTATGGCAAGCAGTCACTTTGGTTTTTCAGCAGGCAGTTATCGTGATTTAACGAGGGTTGCAAGGCTTAATCCAACTATGTGGACGGAACTTATGATGGACAACCGTGATTTGCTAAAAAACGAACTTGACGGACTTATAGCTAGACTTTTAGAGTATTCTAAAGCGTTGGGTAGTGGGGACGAGCAGAAACTTTACGACCTTTTAAAAGAGGGTAGCGATTTGAAAATATCTATTGATAAGGGTAAAATAAGATGAAAGTTTTATCGGTAAAAGCATCAAAAAGAGAATATGAAATAGTGCTTGAAAAAGACTTTTCTCGTCTTAGCGAAAAGGTTGAAAAGTTGTTTCACGGTAAACTTTTAATCGTTTACGACCAAAACACACACCCTCTTTTTTCTAGCGACGTAAAAAGACAACTTGCTAACTATGAACTTTTAGAAGTAATACTCCCTGCTGGAGAAGATACTAAAAATATAGAAAACTACGTAAGACTTCTCTCGTTTTTAGCAGAGAATAACTTTACTAGAGGAGACGGCGTTTTGGCAGTTGGTGGTGGTGTTATCGGCGACCTCTGTGGCTTTGTTGCCTCTACGTATATGAGAGGTATTACATACCTTGCTTGCCCTACGACTTTACTTTCTTGCGTAGACTCATCTATAGGAGGAAAAACAGCCGTAAATCTTGCAGAAGGTAAGAATTTAGTAGGTGCGTTTTATGCTCCGTCGCTTGTTTATATCGCTACTTCTTCGCTTGAATCACTCTCGCAAAGAGAAATAGAGTGTGGACTTGGAGAGGTGGTTAAATACGCCTTTTTAGACAAAGGAGTAACCTTAGAAGATGTAAAAAACGGCGAGGTTGAAGACCTAATTTTAAAATGTCTTGAAGTTAAGAAAAAATACGTGGAAAACGACGAGTTTGATAGAGGAGAAAGGGCTAAACTTAATTTAGGTCACACCATAGGTCACGCAGTTGAAAGTTTATCAGGGTACGCTTTTTCTCACGGGCTTTGCGTAGCAAAGGGGATAGACAAAATCATAGATATTTCCTGCAAATTTTACGGACATAGTGAAGAGAAGAAAAAAGAGTTAAAGGCTCTTTTAAACTGTAAAGATTTTGATTTGTCGATAGATTTTTCAAAGCAAGAATTATTGTCTAAAATTAAGATTGATAAAAAAGCAGAGAGTGGGGCTGTAAGCCTTATTCTTATAAAAGATATAGCAAATATCGAGGTTGTTAAAATGCCTCTTGAAAAACTTATGGAGCTTATGTAATGGTAGTAAAAATTACCCCTTTCATTGCAAATGGTCAAATAGTTGCACCACCGTCTAAATCGGTGGCGCATAGACTTTTGATTGCATCTGCACTTAAAAAGGGAAAAACCGTTATAAAAAACGTTGGCAATTCAGCCGACGTCATAGCAACTTGCAACTGTCTAAACGCCCTTGGTGCAAGTGTTACGCTTTGTGAGGGCAACGCCTTTGTAGACGGTATAAAAGAGGTTAAAAAGGGTGCGTTTTTAGACTGCAATGAAAGTGGCTCTACACTTCGATTTTTACTTTCCGTAAGTTGTGCTTTGGGGGCAAACGCTATTTTTACAGGTAGTGCAAAACTTTTATCACGCCCTAGCGACGCTCTGCTTGAAGAACTTAAAAATCACGGAATAACTGTAGATAAATGGAAATTAAGTGGAGAACTAAAAGGTGGTAGATTTTGTATCGACGCTTCGGTTAGTTCCCAGTACGTAACGGGACTTTTACTTGCTTTGCCTATTTTAAAAGAAGATAGCGAGATTGTTTTGCAAGGTAAAGTGGTAAGTAAAGACTATATAAACATAACCCTTTCCGTGCTAGAAAAATCTGGTATAAAATATAAAAAGTTGGGCAATAGCATCGTTATTCAAGGAAATCAAGAGTTTAATCTCCCCAGCGAGGTCGTTTGCGAGGGCGATTGGTCGGGTTCTGCAT
>JAFVSF010000065.1 GCA_017503885.1 Clostridia bacterium | reverse complement strand
TTATGACCGAAGAAGTTATTGGTCAAGGATTGCCAATTTTAATGCCTAAAGGGGCAAAGATGCTTCAAATTTTATCTAGATTCGTTGAAGATGAAGAGGAAAAGAGGGGTTTTATGATTACTAAAACTCCTAATATGGCTAAAAACGATTTATATAGAATTTCTGGGCATTGGGACCATTATAGAGATAAAATGTTTATTATAGGAGACGAAAATTCTCCAGAGGCAATGGCTTTACGCCCAATGACTTGTCCATTTCAATATCAAATATACAAAAACGGACTAAAAAGTTATAGAGATTTGCCTTGCCGTTACAGCGAAACTGCTACTTTATTTAGAAATGAAGCAAGCGGTGAGATGCACGGCTTAATTAGGGTCAGACAGTTTACTCTTTCTGATGGTCATATTCTTTGTACGCCTGAACAAGTTAAAGATGAATTTAAAAAATGTTTAGATTTAAGTTATTACTTCTTGGAGTGCTTAGGTATGCGTGAAGACGTAACCTTCCGCTTTAGTAAAAGGGGTAAAAACAAGTCTAAATATATTGATAACGACGCTGCTTGGAACGAGACAGAGTCATTAATGAAGGTAATTTTAGACGATATAGGTATAGATTACGTTGAGGCAGAAGATGAAGCCGCTTTCTATGGTCCTAAATTAGACGTACAAACAAGAAACGTTTATGGAAAAGAAGATACCTTAATTACAATTCAACTTGACTTTGCTGCATCACATAGTTTTGATATGACTTACGTTGATGAAAATGGCGAAAAGCAGTATCCGTACGTTATTCATAGAAGTTCTATTGGTTGTTATGAAAGAACTTTGTCAATGCTTATTGAAAAATACGCTGGCGCTTTTCCGCTTTGGCTTTGCGCTACTCAAGTTAAGGTATTAAGTTTAACTTCTAGAACGGAAGATTATGCTAATAAAATAGTAGAAGAACTTCGTGCTTTAGGTTTAAGGGCTGAGGCAGATAACCGTAATGAAAAAATAGGTTATAAAATTAGAGAGGCTCAATTAGAAAAAATTCCATATATGTTCATCGTTGGAGATAAAGAGGCGGAAAACGGCACAGTTTCTGTTAGAAGAAGAAAAGACGGCGATATTGGTGTTATGGTTAAAGAAGATATTTTTAAGCAAATTCTTGATGAAAATAACACGAAAAAGATTTTCTAATTATAAAATTATTAAGTCGCAATAGAAAGTTCTATTGCGACTTTTTATATTATTTTACAAATAAAACACGCAAATACACAAGAAAAAAACGAGGCAATTAAAGAAATTAAAATCGGCACTAAAAGTTTTTTTGTTTTTGCTCCTGCAAAATATACCGCAGCAATATAAAATACAGTTTCACTACTACCATAAATGACGCAAGCAGAGCGAGCAATGTAACTATCAACGCCGTAGGTTGAAAAAATTTCAGATACTAATGCTAGTGAACCGCTACCTGAAAAGGGCTTAATTAATACTAATTTTGTCAGTTCGGTAGGTATTCCTAATAAATTAAAAAATGGGGATA
>JAFVSF010000064.1 GCA_017503885.1 Clostridia bacterium | reverse complement strand
TTGCGTTATAACCGAATTTTTGGGCAAGAACGGATAAACTCAAATCTTCGTTGTAATGTTCTTCAATATAATGTTTGACTTTATCAAATAACGAATCGTCAACTTCGCTGTCATCCTTAAATAAATCTTCTTCTGATAAAACACCGATAAAGTTATTAAGAAAACCTATTTGCTGATAATAATTGTATTCCTTATGCTTCTCTTTGCCCTCTGCCAGCAAAGCAAGCAAGCAGTCAAAACCCTTTTCAGTAAGTTTTAAACTCTCGTTGATTTTTTTATTTTCCCCAACGATTTTAAATAAACTATCCTGATCGCTTGAAACCATATAACCGCTAATAGGTTGAACTATCTCGAGTGTCCAGTTCTCAAACGGATGAATTACAAACGTATCCCTTTCGGTATAATTATTAATCGTTTTGTGAATAAGACACGAAATATATCCTTTCGTGAGTATGAGAAAACTTACCGCATTTGCTCCGCTCTGCGGTAAATCTTCTAACTTTGAGACATGTTCAAAAGCAACAATACCCGTGATTTGGTTCCTTTCAGAACCCATTATTACCTTTTTACTCTTTTCCATTATAATTTCATCCCTGCGGCAAAATCACCACTCGAAAAGAATTTCATACTGATCGCCGACGTTATTATAAGAGGTATACCTGAAATCATATACATGGCATAAACTGCACCGTTCATTCTACTCTTTGTAAAAAACTCTTCCAAACGCTTCATCATAGGCATCAACGTTATATTTCTTTCAAATATAAGCGTTGGCCACAAATAATCGTTGTACTGCGAAGAAACACTACCAACGAAACAATACAAAATAATCGGAAAAGCCAAAGGAACGGTTAAATATGCGTATATTTGTATATCGTTTGCTCCTTCAATATTGGCACTTTCGTACACGGCTTTTGGTTGCGAACCAAAAAACGTTCTAAACAAGAATAGAGACGTAACTTGTCCGCCCGAAAGAATCGGCAAAAGATAGCCCACGTACGAGTCCTTTAAACCTAAAGTTTTAGAAACAAAAGGAATAAGCGTAGGCATACCCATAATCGAAGGCAACATCATTACTGCAAGATACACCATAAATAAAACTTCTTTAAAGTGAAATTCTTTGTAGGTAAAAATATACCCGAGAATTGTTCCGATAACACACGTCAAAAACGCTCCAACAAATGCAAGCACTACACTGCGTAGAAAGTACACTTTCATACCAGCTAACGTTTTAGTACCGTTCCAAGCAGTCTTATAATTTTCTACGATTGTAGAAAAAAATCCGTCGCCTGCAACTTTAGGCATAGTAAAAATACTTGCACGAATTGAATAGTCGCTCTTTAAAGAGTTTACTATAGTGATAAATACAGGAAAAAGTGTAAGTAGTACGCCAATAGTAACCCAAGTAATTACAAAAATTTGTACAGAGAGTTTATCCTGATTTTTTAAATACCTGTATCTTTTCATCAGTATTCCCCCTTATCTTGAGTTTGCATACGCATGTTGATAACTGTTGCTGCAAATAAAAACAGGAACAAAATTGTTGCATAGGCTGAAGCCTCGCCATACTTGCCGTGTTCTTGCATCAATTTATACATCTGGAATATTGGAGTCTTATCTCCCCACAATCCGTTGGTAATTAAGTCTGTTCTTCCAAAGTTTTGCACTGAACCTATAAACGTGAGAATCAGAACGTATTTTATCTGCGACAAAATCAACGGAAGGTCAATATAAATAAACCTTTTGAAAATGGTTATTCCGTCAAGTTCCGCCGCCTCGTAATAGCTCGACGGAATATTCATCATTGCTCCGTAGAAGACAAGATAACTACCTACAAATGGGAATCCCATCATTATCAAAGCCCACAGTGCAGTAGACGATTGTTGCGTGACAATTGTCGATTGTCCACCAAACAACTGAATCAAAGCATTAATAACACCGTATTCGCCGTAAATACCAGTCTTCCAAATTAACGTTGTTGCAATACCTGGAATAATACCTGGGATAAACAACATAGTTCTCGTAAGTCCCGAATATTTTTTATTACGCATTATCGTAAGGAAAAATGCGAAAATAAGTGGAGGCAACAAAGCAAATATAACGTCAAAGAACAAGTAAATAAACATATTCCTAAACGCTTCGCCAGCATACGGATTAGTAAATACGCTCTTATAGTTTGCAAAGTTATTCCAAATTCGTTCTGGATTATCTCTCGTATAGTTAAAGAAAGAAGTAATAATCGAGCCAGTTGCAGGATAATAACAGAACATAATCAAGAATATTAACGAAGCCAAAAGAATCGTGTAAAGAATCCATTTTTTCTTAAGATCTCTAACGACGTCTACAGCCCAACTTGCAAAGCGAATTTTGGTTGTAAAGAGTAACGAAATTATCATTACGAATAAAGACACAACCAACGCTATTGCACAAACAGTCAAAACAACTGACGTCGTTTTAGCTTGTAACTGTTTGAATATGTCTATAGACTTTAATACCTTCGTGCCAGATGCGTAGTTTACCGTATCCGTATATAAATAATATACTTTTTTCGTCGAGTGATCGTGAATAATAGAAGTAATATTATGATTTAAGTCTATATCGAATAAAATCTTTTCATTTCTCAAATCCACAAATGAAACGGTTGGTATATTATTGTAGGTAATATACGCTTTGCACGTAACAGAATTATAATGCAATGCACTAGATGTTTTTACAGAAGGCTCACCTGCAAGAGTTATTGGAAGCCTTACAATAGAAGCTTCCTCAATAATTATTTCAAAGTCTTCAATTTCATCTATGCCGTATTTATAGATACCGTCGTTAGACAAAGTGTAAACCATTCTCATTTGACTATCAATAGCAACACCTGAAGACGTCCAGTTATTCAAAACATAACTTGCAGCCATTGACGAGTCGAAGTCGTCTCTTGAGAGTTTTCCTTTGCTTAATATGAAATCAGCGTCAATTCCTTCTAGCGACTTATGGAATCGAAGAAAACCACTTTCATGAAAGATATACAAATAATCGTTGTCCACGTCGAAACATTGAATCTTTAAAGCTCGTGGGCACGTAAGCGTGAAAGTATCGCAAACAATACCTGTTTCGATTGAGGTTAGCATATCATCGTCTACGGAATATTTGGTAATCAAATGATACGACGGTTGCGTAATTACGTAAAGGTATTCATCATCCTCCGCCAAAGCACAAAATGCCCCCGAAAGATTTGCATATCCTTTAATTTGAAAACTACTGTCTCTTGTCAAGCAGAAAAGTTTTTGCTCAGTCGTCGTAACCCAAATATACTTGGATTTAACGCTTGCGTTTACGTTTAAGATGCTTCCAACCTTAAAGTCACTACCATATTTTTTAGAAACGGCATCTTTGAAATCAAATTCTTCCAAAAGGTTATTATTCGCATCTAAACAACTAATTTTCGAAGAAGTCGTACTAAAGTACCACTTCCCACTCGTATCCACCGTGATTGCGGTAATACTGCTTCCGTCAGTCGTTGCATAGACCTTATTTTTAGGTAGCAATATAACACTTACTATCGTACCGATAAGCAGTAATACCGATAAACACAGGGAAACAAAAAACACTACACGACTTTTTCTTCTTCTTCTAAGATAGTCGTTTAATTCTAATTGTTTAACCATTGTTCTCTCTCTTTTTATTGCTTAAAGAAGAGTTTTTCTTCTAAATAAAGTGTTTAATTTACATGTTTTCTAAAGCCTCGTGATCAACTTGACCATCTGGCAAATTAGGGAATAAATAGCATTTTTCATGCCAATCGTGTAAAGTAGCAACCCTAGGGAACGAAGTCTTTAAAACGTCATACCAATTTGTTGAGAACTGCTCGAGAGAAAGAGCATCCGAACCAGTACCAATTAAATATTTTGTCCAATAAGTAAATGCAGCATCTGAAGCTTCGTTATCGGTATCCATACCTCTAATCATCCAACCGATATATCTATTTGAGTCTGAAAGACCAGTGAATGTTACTGCTTCATTATTGAAAAAGGCTGCCCATTGGCTAGGAACTTGAATAAGCTCGTTTTTAACAGTCGTAAGCCCTTGAGGAGCAAAATTTGCATTTTTAGACAATGCGTTGTAGTAAATAGTTTGTCCGTATGGAGACATAACAAACTTTAAGAAATCAAGGTTGAGTCTGTTTTGCTCTGCACTATGCTTTACAACAGAAAGATATCCACCGTTACCACCTACGTCACGAGTAAGTGTTCCTTCAGGAACGAAGTCGTTTACCATTGTAGGATAATCAAATAAACCTGCTCTAAATTCGGTTCTTTCTGCATTTCCGAACAATATACCAGAACCAACGAAATCAAGTAAAATTTGTGGATCTGTTTCCTTTGTTTGAGTTAAGAAAGCGTCACGCATGCCGTCAAAAGAAATAGTTGCTGCCGCCTTATTAAGATATGGCTTCATTTGTCCTAACTTTGACAAGAAATCCTTATACTTATCACTAGTAGGTCCAACGTAACCTAAAGATGAATTTGTATCTAAAATCGTAGAAAGCAACCTGTTAAAACTAAGGTTGAAATTTAAGTTGTTTTCTGGATTTGGATCGGTAAGATCAACAGAATAGTCTTCATTTGTAGAAAGTTTATCGTATTCATTTCTATAATAGTAGTCTCCGTATACACGAAGAAGCCAAGTAAATTGAGAACTCTTTATAGAATCTTCATCTAACGAAATTCCTAAAGGCGATGGATAACCAAGGTCTACAAAGTATTCGCAAAGGTTGATAATGTCTTGCCACGTCTTAGGATAATCCTTTTCGCCGTTTGCATTACGATAACCTGCATTGTAAGCTTTTTCAAGTGCAACCTCGTTGACAAACCAACCGGTATTAAGGTTGATACTGTTCATAATATAACAGTGTGTGTTTTGTCCTGATTTGTCAGTGATATAAGCATCTTCGCTCAAAACGTCTGTCCACTGTTTATTGCCTGCATAAGCATTTTTTCCATAAACAGCCGCTTGCATATTATAGAAACGAGTCTCCCAAAGTTCAGCGTTGATTACGTTACCTTGTACAATATCCCATTCGGTATTTTCGTCGGAGATTTCTTGCGTTGCTTTTTCAGTATACGTTGAAGCAGAATAGTTAGAAATCAAAGAAACGGCTACTGCGTTTTGATGTAAACGCATATACTCGTCTGCAAGAGCCTTCCAACCATCTAAAGTATCATCAAATACAATTGCTATATCGATTGCTCCTTGCATCTGAGAAATTTTATCTTTTACAGGAAGATAATTTTCGTTCAAGCCTTCTAACGTCAACGGATCTACCGTAATAGAGTTTTCCGTACCTGGTGTGATGCCACTGTTTGCAGAATTGTCACTACTGCTTGCAGTTGGATTACCACAGCTTGCAAACATTGTTGCAGAAGCTATCGTAAGTGCTAAAATCATAGTTGTAAGTTTTTTCATAATAATATCCCCTTTTAATTTTTCAAATTAAAATAATTTTAAAGGCTATGTCACACGTATGACTGATTAAATTTAAAGGGTTAGATACGAGCAAGACGGGATTTTTGCGAGATTTTTGCAAGGGAATTACCTTGTTGGTAATCGGAATTGCAAAAAGCCGTAAAAAGACTAGTATTGCGAAGTATATAAGCTTTCAACTTGTTAAAGGCTTAGATACGAGCACACCAAGGCTCGTGAGCCCAAAAAGACTTGGTAGACCTTGTTGGTCACCAAGGTTTTGAGGGCGAAACAGTAAACGAAGGTGTGCGAAGTAGATAAACCTTTAAATATCAGTCACGAGTTGTGATAGAGCCATTTTAACATAATTACTAGCGTGAAACTTTGACAATCAATCTCGTTGTTCCTTTAGGTTGTATAGAAACAACGTTAGCTTCACACTGCTTAGATGCCCAAATGATTTCTTCTTCTATTTGCACCGTCTTAATCTCGTCCGGTGCATTTTGCAAAATAATCATTTGTCTATCTCCGTTCACGAGGCGTTTTTCATACAATCCGCCCGTAACGTCTGAATATTTGTAACAATTAACCCCCGCTTCTTTTAATATATCACCGACGATATCCTTCCATATATCTGCACCGTCCATATAATATCCATAACCAATCGAGAAACCAAAGAAATAAAATTTTCCTTTTCCATATTCAATTTTTCTAAGTGCAGGCGTTCCGTCGTCAAAGCAAGCCAAAACCTCTCCGTCCTCGGTGAGATACTGCGTCTTAAACGGTCTAACTAAACCAGTTTTGCCTTTATAAGAAACGGTTGCTCCAGAGTTAAGCCTTCTATGACGCATTCTTGCATTTAATACCGGTTTAAAATCAACGTCATAAGGTTGCATCCACGTATTGCCCGTACGAAGACCAAAGCCTTCGTCTGCAATTACCGTTCCACCCTCTTTGATGAAAGTTTCTAAAGCCTCTTTGATTTCAGGCTTAATCATACAGTAGTATGGGAAATACAGCACTTTATAGTCGCTAAATCTTTTATAGTCGAGAGCACCAAGATAATCGACCTTGCGATTGGTATTTCGCATCAATCTATACATACCTGCGTGTGCATTTCTGTAATGGAATTGAGGATTACACCAGTCGAACGTATAGTCAGCACCACAACTGTCTTCTATCGTAGACATCAATAAGCAATCAAAGTCGAACACGATTGCCATCTCTGCTTGTTCTGCCTCACACCCCGACAAAAAGTCTTTCTGCTCCTTTAACGCTTCCCCAAAATCTCTTACAGTATAAGCAACTTCTCTTGGTGAACCATCCATATACATAATTCCTGAGCAATCGGATTCAAAGCCAACTCGCTCCGACCTATATTGCCAGTAAACCATACCTTTTGCACCTGCACCAAGTGCACTATACAACTTAAACTCCATATCAAAAGGCGTGTCATATTTAATGAACGTACCAAGACTTGGATAAATCTCATGGAAGAAATAATTTTTATCCACTGAACGCACGAAATCGCCAAGCATTTGAATATCAAGCCTTGCTTCAGGAGTTTGCATTTGCGTATCACAAGGAATAGACGTACCCCAAAAATCTACTGCGTCACGTGCTGTGAAATCATCACACATATCCGTTAGACTGAGTTGGAATCCCGAAGTAAAGCCAACGTGCGACATAATAGGACGTGTCTTGTCATATTTACGAATACCGTCGTATACAAAACGTAGCATATCATACATACATTGACCGGCTTTATATTTTTTAAACTCGAAAATATCCCAATAACCATGCGCCATCGCAGGCAAATTAATCATTTCAAAAGACTCTTCCGTTGCACCATAATGTTTATTCAATCGCTCTATCGTGCCAAATTTACCTTTAAGATATTTTCCAAAGCCTTTACGACAATGCTCACAAAAACACTCTTCAATAGGACGATTTCTCGGCTCGTTCCAAACGTTCCAAAGAATAATGCTATCTCGCTTATGATATCTTTCAACAACCTTATCTACGAATTTTTCAGCTGACGCTTTTACCATAGGATTTACAAAACATGGTTTCCACCCACCGAAAAACGCCCCGTGATATCCCCCTCTTAGCCTTTCGCCCTTTGGTCCGATACGCACGCCGTCATATTTATCGAAAACGTATTGAGGAGCACATTCAAGTAAAAACTTTATCATGACCTTGCGTCCATTTTTTTCAGCAAGATCCATCAATCGATCCACGTCGGAAAAATCATATTCTCCTTCTCTTATCTCATTATTACGCCAATTAATTCTAATTTGCATAGCATCGAGATTGTAATCTTTTAAGTTTTGAATATCCCCTTCCCACTCATCTTCTAAAGGAGTTGGAGAACGATAATACTGCGTACCATGAATAATTTCTTCAAACAACATAATTTTCTTCCCCCGTGTGCGTGACATAAATAAAAATTAAACTTTAATAATATTATATCACGAAATTAATCACTGTCAACCGTAAAAAGTTATATTTGTATGTCATTTTTCCTTATTTTAACAGAAAACTGTTTTCGCCCACGAAAACAGTTTTTTATATCTCAATATGTTCAGTTTCTGCAACGCTAGCGTAATACGCCTGTTGAATTTTACGTCCTATACTACCTTATATCTTCTAACATAATTTTGCGTATTGAAGCAATTTCTTCTTCTGTAATTCCAAGATATCCAAGCATAAACGCTTCGGTATTTTCAGCAAGGGTATCACCACCAAGCCCCATTAAATATTCGTACAAAACATCCAAGTTGTTTAATAAAACAGGGATTTTTCCTGAACCTTGTGCGGCGTCGGCAAACCCGTTTACAGAGAAAAACGACATCTCGTAATCCCTATATAAGTCTTCTTCACTTACACCCAAAAGAGCATTTATCAAAAAGGCGAGCGTTCCTGCTCTATCTCTTCCTAACGAACAGTGTAAATAAATAGGATAATTATCGGGGTTAGCAAACGTTTTAATCTCGGTTATCAAAGCTGATTTATAGTTCTGTTCCAAAATACCAAGGTAATAAGGAGCACTTATATTCACGTAATTTAAAACTGCATCTTCATAATTGATAGGAGAAGAAGGAATAGCCGCTCCTCGCAAATCAAGATCAGTCTTTATTCCGTAGGTGTAAATAAATTTCTCTTTTCCTGCGTCAGTGATATTACCCCACGTCGCATCCACCTCGCC
>JAFVSF010000063.1 GCA_017503885.1 Clostridia bacterium | reverse complement strand
TTAAGTAGTCAATTAACACGGGTTTTAAGCGGATACCTGCATGATCGCATCCAATAGCTATTTTCATAATTTCTCCATTTGTATTCTTTGACAAGCTTTTGTGAGCCTGTTCATTATTCCAACGTCAACGTCACTGCCCGTTTCAACGTCAAACGCAATAAGCACGTCGGCAATACTTTCTGCCTTATGAAGTGCGTCGTATAAGTTGTGAGCAATTTCGCTAGCGTTTTTACCTAAGTTTAAACAATTTTCGCCTAGGATTGAAGCAATTCCATCGTCGCACATATAAACAACCCTCAAGCCTTTTTGTTTGTTTTGAATAAAGTAATCTTTTGCCTCTTCTATTTGATTTCTACCAAAAAGTGCAGTTTTACATTTTGGAGTGTAATGTTGATATTTCATCCCCGGTGCTCTAACCTTATCTGCCATGGTATTTTGCGAATATTCACATTTACCAACAGCATTTTTAATCATTTCACAGGTTATTAGCCCACTTCTCAAAATAATAGGGGTGTCAGTTGTCACGTCAAGAACGGTACTTTCTATACCTCCCTCACACATTCCACCATCTAAAATAAGAGGTATTTTGCCTTGCAAATCCTCAAAAACGTGCTCGGCTGTTACAGGACTAGTATGTTTTGAAGCATTAGCCGACGGAGCGGCAATAGGTACGTCAACTGCTTTTAGAAACTTTTGCGCCCCCTCGTGCTTTGGAATTCTAATACCTATAGTATCAAGTCCACACGTAGCGACGGGACTTACCACCCCTTTACTCTTATAAACCATTGTTAAAGGACCTGGAGTGAATAATTCACGCAGTTTATAAACGTAATCAAATTCAACTTCAACCAACTTGTCAACGTCGTAGTCTTCATGTACGTGTACGATTAAAGGATTGTCTTGAGGTCTTCCTTTTGCCTCGAATATCTTTTTGACAGCCTCGTCTTTATAGGCAATACCTGCTAAACCGTAAACAGTTTCAGTAGGAAAACCTACAACCTCGCCGTTTAAAATATACTCTTTAGCAATTTTTAAGGATTCATCGTTAATTTTTAAAACTTTTGTCAGCATTTTATTAGAAAATATCGTCTATTTCTTCTGGTGGAGGCTCTGGTGGAACGTAATCATCCTCTTCCTCTTCAGCCTTTTTATATGCCTCTCTTTCAGCTTTTGTTGGAGCAATTTGTATATCGTTAACGTAATTAGGAGGAGGGTTAATAAACTTCGACCTCTCGCCTTTAAATATAAGTTCAAACGACTCGCACGCACCTGCTCTGTTTTTAGCAAGTATAATCTCTGCAACGTTTTTCTTAACCCTACCTTGCTCTATTTCTTTTTCTTCTGCTGCAAGGTCAGGTCTATGAATAAACATAACTATATCTGCGTCTTGCTCAATAGCACCCGATTCACGAAGATCGGAAAGTACAGGCTTTTGACCTTTTCTACCAGTAACTTGACGAGAAAGCTGTGAAAGTGCTAAAACAGGAACGTCCAACTCTTTTGCAATCATTTTAAGTCCACGAGAAATTTCTGTAATTTCTTGTTGACGACTATCGTTAGATTTTACTGCGTTCATAAGTTGGATATGGTCGACAACGATAAGGTCAAGTCTACCAAGTCTACTCTTTAATCTTCTACATTTAGACAAAATTTCAGGACAAGTTGTCATTGACGTATCATCAACGAAAATATTAGTTGAATTAAGCACCTTTTGCGCTTGCCAAAGTTTCTGCCAATCTTCATCTTGAAGTTTACCCTTTAACGCGTCTTGATTTGAAACGTTTGAAACGGAACAAAGAACTCTTTGAGCAAGTTCTGCATTTGTCATTTCAAGTGCAAATACGGCACAAACTGCATTTTCCCTCAATGCTACGTTTTCTACTATATTCATAGCGAGCGTAGACTTACCAATAGAAGGACGAGCAGCCAAAATTATAAGGTTACCCGGTTTAAATCCATTAGTTAAATTGTCAAGACCAGTAAAACCAGTCTTTAAGCCTTGAAGATAATTTTTATCTTTTTGGATATTTTCAAATTTGTCTAAAATGCCGTTAAATGAAGCGTTAATATTCGTAAGAGTCGAGGTGTCGAGTTCTTCTGAAATATCGTAAACACTCTTTTCAGCAAAAGACACCGATTTATTATAATCGGTTGAATTTTTACAATCTTTAATAATGTCTTCAGCACTTCTTATAAGACGGCGAAGAGTACTATCTCTTTTTACGATATCAAGATAATACTCGTAGTTTGCAGCCGATGGCGTAATTCTTGCTAGGTCTGTAAGATACTCAATACCACCTGCTTTTTCAAGCGTTGCAGACTTTTCCATCATATCTGAAAGGGTTACAAGGTCAATAGGCTTATTTCCGTTTATAATGCTATACATTGCATTGAAAATATGCTTATGTGACTCAAGATAAAAATCCCTTTCTTTAAGCCTAGACATTATTTCATATTGGTATTCCATATCAATAAGTATCGAGCCTAATACCGATTGTTCAGCCTCGAGATTATATGGCATAGCGTTAGTTTTTATCTGTTGTTGCATAATGCACCTAAAGTAAAATTATTTTTTTGTAATATTATAAACTTTCAAATTCTTCTAATGCAGATTCAAAAGACTTCATTGCAGACTTGAACGCATCCTTTTTAGTAAGGTCTACACCTGCAAGTTTTAAAAGTTCTACCGGGCTATCACTACCACCTGAAGACAAGAATTTGAAATAATCTTCAACTGCCTTTTCGCCCTCTGTATAAATTCTCTCGGCAATAGATATTGCACTTATAATACCTGTCGCATATTTGTAAACGTAAAATGCTCTATAAAAATGAGGAATTCTAGCCCATTCGTAAGCAATTTCATCATCAGAAACGATATCTTTACCGTAATATTTTTTATTGAGATTAAGATATTGTTCACTGAGCCAATCTTTAGTGAGCGGAACACCCTTTTCTGCAGCGTTATGCGCAATATATTCAAACTCTGCAAACATAGTTTGACGGAAGGCAGTAGTCCTAATCATATCCATATAGTAAGAAAGAAGATATTTTTTCAATTTCTTATCTTCAGTCTTTTTAAGTAAATGTTTTAAAAGAAGGACTTCGTTTACGGTAGACGCAACTTCTGCAACGAATATCTTGTAACTTGCCTTTGCTTGACATTGTGCTCTTTCAGACTTGTACGAGTGCATAGCATGACCAAGTTCATGAGCAAGTGTAAATACGTCGTGAGTAGTTGGTTGATAGTTTAAAAGCACGTATGGATGAGGAAGTGCATATACACTAGTGCTGTAAGCACCACTTCTCTTACCCTCTGTCTCTTCAACGTCTATCCAACCGTTATCGTGAGCATCTTGTAAAAGTTTGCCGTATTCTTCACCAAGAGGAGCAAGACCTTCTTTTACAAGTTTGAAAGCATCTTCATAATCAAGTTTAATATCTGCATTTTCAACAAGTGGCGTATAAATATCGTACATATGAAGTTCGTCAACGCCTAAAATATCTTTTCTATCTTTAACGTATCTATGTACGAGAGGAAGTGCCTCGTTTATGCTCTCTAAAAGGTTTTCGTAAACTTCAGGAGCAACGTCTTCGCCCGACAATGCTTTAGAAAGACAACTATCATACTTTCTCGCTCTTGCCATAAATACGTCTTTGTTTACGTTGCCGATATAAGTTGCCGAGATAGTGTTAATTAAGGAAATATAAGCCTTGTAATAAGCCTTAAACGCCTTTTCTCTCACTTCTCTTCTATCAGATTGAAGTAAAAGACCATACGTTCCGTGAGTAACCTTAACCGTTTTGCCATCTATTTCAATTTCAGGGAAAGGCATGTCCGCATTGTCAATCATAGTGAATATATCGTGGAATCCACCAAATACTTGACCACCCATTGCGAGAATAGTTTCACTCTCTTTTGACAAAACGTGAGGCTTGGTTTTTAATATGCCTTTAAGTTGATAATCGTAATCGGAAAAATCAGGGTTTGCAATAATTGCATTTAACTTCTCTTCAGGAAGTGCTGTAAGTTCTGGTGTCATAAACGAAAGACCAGATGCATACTTAACGAAGAGGTTATTTACCATTGAGTTTAACGCATTAGCCTCGGAATCTCTCGTATCAAGGTCTTTTTTCATATGAGCGTAAACTGCAAGTTTTTCTATATCGTAATCTACATTATCAAGTTCCTTAAGGCATTTAAGTAAAGTTGCCTCATCAGAGAGTTTGCCCTCGTATTGAGCAAAGTTCAATCTACCCTCAACGTCTTTTAAAAGGGCTTTAAATTCGTCGTCACTACTAAATATATCGGTAAGTTTCCATTTTAAATTTTCACTTACTTCACTTCTAATTTTAGCCATTATCTATTCTCCTTTTCGGTTAATTCTTCAAAAATATCCTCTTCACTCTTATATCCGTATGAGAGCAAAACGTTTGCATGTGTAACGTAAGAAATAATATCTCCGTTTTTTAAATTTGGCATTGGTTTCTCTTTATCCACCAAAACGTGCCTACGCATAAACTCTTGGGTTTTATCAGACCATTCTAAAACGACCATTGTATGAAAGTCTACGTTACCAACCTCGGTAACACTCTCATCATTTTGAACAAACGTACTAACGTTTTTAACCTTTTGACCTATTTTTATATCGTTTAAAAGTCTAAAATATGCCCTTGCTCTTTTGTATGGAATACCCAAATATAAAAACGAAAGTATTATCGCAATACCCGTAATCACGCAATTTACAACTAAAAGCAAGGTGTTTTTATTTTCCAACTCTTTAGTCGATGGATAAGGAAGTCTTAAATAAAATACGAAAACAATTATAGCTGCTATTAAAAACACACTTAAGCCTAAAAAATAGAACTTAAGAAGTTGCTTTTTTAATTTTAACGCATTTTCGTAATCTTCTTGTTTGTAAACGTTTATCATAATTATTTAGCGTAAAAAATTATACCAATAGTGTTTGGTCCACAGTGGCTAGTTACAGTACTACCAGCAGTTGAATCAACTATTTGTTCAAATTTGAAATACTCTTTAACCTTTTCAATAACGAGGTCAACTATTGCTTGGTCAGAAGGGCTGTGCGTTACAAAACAAATAGACTCGTCGTAGTTTTTGTATTCACTTGCAATATCTTTAACGTATTGAGAACATCCTCTTGCCAAATTGCCCATATACTTTTTGCCCTGAACTAAAGTTCCGTCTTCCATAACTATTGACGGATGTATTTTCATAACGCTTGCAGCCAACGCTTTAGCAGCGTTACATCTTCCACCTTTTGCAAGGAAATCAAGTTTATCTACTACAAAAGAAATTTGAACTTTTTCTCTTTCTGCATTGATAATGTCAACTATCTCTTTTGCACTCTTGCCTTCTTCTATAAGTTTAGATGCC
>JAFVSF010000062.1 GCA_017503885.1 Clostridia bacterium | reverse complement strand
TCCCTTTTTTCTTTACCTTTATCAAGTGAGATTTAAAGGTGGAGAAACAAGGTAGGCAAGGCTCACTTTAAGAAACAAGGCACAATAGACCTCTGTGGTCATTGTGGTTTGGGGCTTAAAGTAGAAACAACGCATACCGAAGTTTATACGCCTTTAAAAGGTTTAAAGGTTTAGATACGAGCTAGCCAAGGCTCGTGAGCTTGAAAAGACTTGGTAGGCCTTTGTGGTCAGCAACTTGAAGTTGCATCCCTTTTTTCTTTACCTTTATCAAGTGAGATTTAAAGGTGGAGAAACAAGGTAGGCTAGGCTCACAAAGAATTTGGGGGTGGGATAGACCTTGTTGGTCATCCCAGTCACAAATACTTTGTAGAAACAACGCATACCGAAGTTTATACGCCTTTAAAAAGCTTTTAATACAATAATGTAGCCGTATCCGGCACCTCCACCACCTTTCCGTTATCGCCTTTAATAAGGAAAAACTGTTGATGGTAGGTCTTGTGTGGAATTATGTAAATTCTCTTATCTTTCCATATCTTTTCAACGTCTTTTTTCAAAATCCCCTTTGCTAAAATATAGTCGGCAATTTCTACGTTAAGGTCAACTATAGCCGTGTCGTAACCGTCTGCAAAAAGGTCTAAAAGTCCGGTTCTTATTCTCATTACAATGTACTCGTTTGACCAAATAAGCCCAGAACCTTGACAGTAAGGACAAGACTTAACTAGCATTGACGTGCTTTCTCTTCTCTTTTTCTTTCGAGTAATTTCCACAAGTCCTAGTGGCGACATTCCAACAACGTGGCATTTTTCTCTATCTTTTGAAAGATATTCTTCTAAAATGCTAAGGAGTTGTTCCTTATGCTCGTCGCTTGTCATATCTATAAAATCTACGATTATTATGCCTGCAATATTTCTAAGCATAAGCTGACGGGCAATTTCTTTCGCTGCAATTAAATTAGTGTTAAAAACTGTGTTTTCTAAATTGTCGTCACCAACGTATTTCCCCGTATTAACGTCTATAGACGTTAACGCCTCGGTTTTATCAATTACGATATATCCACCGTTTTCAAGTGCTACGGTATTCCCTAAAAGAGTTGTAACGTCTTCATCTAAACCGTAATAGTGGAACATATCAATCTTTTTATTGTATAGTTTTAGTTTGTGTTTAAGTTCAGTATCGAATTTTTTTGCGTACTCTAAAACCTTTTCGTAAATTTCCTTATCGCCAACGATAAATTTTGAAATATTAGAATTATACGCATCACGAATAAGTCTTACGGCAACGTTTCCCTCTTCGTACAAACACTTTGGTGCGTTATCCGAATTAAAGTCTTTTAGTATTTGCTCGTACTGCTCGATAAGATAGGTTATTTCTCTTTTTATATCTGCTTTAGAAGCATGCTCCGCCGCCGTTCTTAAAATAATGCCTTGCCCTTCGGGTTTTAACGCTTCAGCAATTTTAACGAGTTTTTCTCTTGCTTTTTCATTGGTAATTTTGCGTGAAACTCCTAAAAAGTCGATAGTAGGCATAAACACGACGTATCTTGCGGCAAACGATATGTTGGTGGTAAGCCTTACCCCCTTGTTTCCTGCTGGGTCTTTTACGGCTTGAACGATTATTTCGTCGCCCTCTTTTAAATTTAAAATAGAGGGTATTTCAACCTTGCCAACGAGTTCTGATTTGTCCATAAGCATATCGGTAGCAGAAAGGTAGCCGTTTTTTTGAAGTCCCACGCTAACAAAGGCGGCTTGCATACCTGGTAAAACGTTTTCTACTCTGCCTTTGAAAACGCTACCTATGGTTACCGTCTTGTTCTTTTTCTCTATTCTGTATTCAATCAGTTTTTTATCTTCGGCAATCGCACCTATTACGTTGCCTCCGTGACTATCCACGAAGATATTTATAGACATTTATTTATACCGTCCTCAAAATCTTTTCCGTCTTTATTAAGACCTCTCGTCTTAACGGCAACAACTTCTTCCCCACCGTAAAACTCCAAGAGTTTTTCCGTAAATTTTTCTATTCTAAGCCCGTTTGAAAAGCCTATTACTACTCGAAGGGTGTCTTCTTCCCACTCTACAGAATAAATAAGTTCTCTCACGTTTTTTTCTGTTCCGTCTTTTTTGGTTACGATAAACTCTTCTCTACTTAAAAATTCTTCCGTATCGAATTTGTTTATTCCAGTAATAGTATATTCTGCCTTTACTATATCACTTGCAACCCCAACTTTACCTTGAGTTTTCCACGCTCCCACGCAAGTTAAACCGTTTGGAGCAAACTCGTTAAACTTCTTTATAAAGGTTTCGGGATTTTCTTCGGTATCTATTTGGCAATACTCTGCAAGGCTTGGAATTCCAACACCCATAGGTGCAGACATATAAACTAGCATATGAGGGTTAAAGCCTTGCGAAAAACCAACCTTTACACCTGCTCTACGCATAGTCCTGCCAATATGTCTTAATATGTCAAGGTGTGCTAAAAACTCTGCTCCACCCGTTTTGGTAAATTTAAAAAGTATCATTCGTTACACCTGTATACCTTTTGTATACCACAGCCTTTGCAATCTTTTTTACAACTACCAGTAACTTCGGCTAAATACGCCTTCTTTCTCTCTCTTAAAAGGAAAGATTTGTCTACGAAAATATTTATAAAATCCCATGGGAGAATTTCGTCCTCGCCCCACTCTCTCGTATAGAAAGTCTTGTCAACGCCTGTTTCTTCAAAAGCCTCGTTCCATTTTTTAGCGTCAAACTTATCCGTCCATCCGTCGAAATAACAACCTTTTTCATACGCTCTTAAAAGCACTTTGCCAACACGTCTGTCGCCACGAGCAAGCACTGCTTCCATTTCAGAAAGTGAAAAATCGTTCCAACTAATAGTGGTGTTTTTACTGTATAACCTACTCTTTAAAAGGCTTACCTTGTGTTTAACCTCTTCTTCGGTAATTTGTCTTTCCCATTGGAAAGGTGTAAACGGCTTTGGTATAAAAGTAGAGGCAGAAACGCTAATTCTTAATCTTCTTGCTCTTTGTGGGTTTGCCGAATATATCTTTCTTATTCTGTCTACTATATCGCAAATAGCCCAAATATCTTCTTCCGTTTCGGTAGGAAGACCAAACATAAAATAAAGTTTTATACCAGTGTAACCGTTGTCGAAAGCCATATTAAGCCCCCTTTCAACGTCCTCTTCGGTTATATCTTTGTTTATTACGTCACGAAGTCTTTGAGTGCCTGCCTCTGGAGCAAACGTTAAAGAACTTTTCCTCGATTCTTGAACAAATTCTCCGTCAAAACTGTCAAGTCTAAGCGATGGAAGTGCTAGATGCACGTCACTTGGCAAATTCTCTTTTAAACTTTTTATAAGTTCTTTTAGGTTTGGATAGTCGCCCGTTGATAAACTGTTTAAGCCTACCTCTTCAAAGCCTGAATTTCTAACGAGCGAGCAAGCCTGCTCGGTAAGGGTTTTTACACCTCTCGCTCTAACTGGGCGATAAATAAACCCTGCTTGACAAAAACGGCAACCTCTATAACACCCACGCATAACCTCGACTACTGCTCTATCAAAAACCGACTCACAGTTTGGAACGGCTTGTACTTGTGGAAATTCTGCCGTATCAAGATTTTTAACAAGTGCCTTTTTTATTGGCTCTTTTATAGAAAAACCCTCTATTTGTCCGTTTTCTTTATAATTTACGTCGACGAGTGCAGGCACGTATACGCCTTGAATTTGAGTTGCCTTTTGTAAAAATTCGCTCTTTGATTTGCAATCCATTTTAAGTTTGGCAAGTTCTTGCATACTCTCTTCGCCGTCGCCAATAACGAAAATATCGATAAAATCTGCAAGTGGCTCTGGGTTAACTGCACAAGGTCCACCTGCTTGAATTATAGGATAATCTTCCCCTCTATCTTCTCTTTTGAGTGGAATACCAGCAAGGTCTAACATATACAAAATTGTCGTGTAACTCATTTCGTATTGAAGAGTAAAACCGAGCATATCAAAGTCTTTAAGTGGCATTTTTAAATCGAGGGATTCGAGTAGAACTCCCTCTTTTTTAAGAATTTCGCCTAAATCTGCCCAAGGAGCAAAACATCTATCGCAAACTGCCCCATCTACCTTGTTTATAACGTCGGCCACTATACGAATACTTAAGTTGCTCATTGCAACTTCGTATACGTCGGGAAAACAAATACAAAAATTAAATTTGCCCTTTTTAAGTTTTGGAGTGCCATACTCTCCACCTATGTATCTAGAAGGTTTTTCTACCCTTTTAAGAATGCTCTCTTTCAAAGCGATATCTCCCATTTTAATAATACTTATATTAGTATAACATATATATAAGTAATTTTGCAAGAAGTTTTATAATTTGCTACGTTTTTTGCATAAAAAAGCCCTTGCAACTGCATTTTCGCAAACAATCGCAAGGGCTATTCGTTTTATTTTATTTTTTGGTAATGATACATTAGACACAAGCAAGACAAGGCTCGCAAGAAATTTGCGGGTGGGATAGACCTTTGTGGTCATACCAGTCGTAAATTATCTTGCAGAAACACAGTATTGCGAAGTTTATAACGCTTTTTTGTAGATAGAAAGAATATCTTCTACCGTTACCTCTGCAGGATTTCCACCTGTGCATGGGTCGATTATTGCATCGTTTGCAAGCATTGGTAAATGCTCTTCTTTGATGCCGATTTCGCTAAGGCGTTGTGGTATACCGATTTTTTTAGAAAGTTCTTTTACTGCATTGATTGCAGAAAGGGCTGCGTCATCTTTAGAAAGACCTCTTACGTCAACACCCATAGCACGTGCTATATCAGCATATTTTTCTTTAGAAGACTCTATATTGAATTCCATTACGTAAGGTAAAAGCAATGCATTTGCTACACCGTGAGCAATGTCAAATCTTGCTCCTAATGGGTGTGCCATAGAATGCACTATACCAAGACCTACGTTAGAAAACGCCATACCTGCAACGTAACTACCCATTGCCATACCTTCACGAGCAACGGCGTTACTTCCGTTTTCAACTGCATCGGCTAAATTTTCTGCTATCATTTTTATTGAGTTCCAACAAAGAAGGTCGCTAAGTGGTTGTGCACCTTTAGTTATATAGCCCTCGATTGCGTGGGTTAATGCATCCATACCCGTTGCAGCAGTAAGACCTTTTGGCATAGAATCCATCATTTCTGCATCGTTAAATGCAATAATTGGAATATCGTTAGGGTCAACGCAAACGAGTTTTCTACCTGCCTCTTCATCAGTGATTACATAGTTGATAGTAACCTCTGCAGCAGTTCCAGAGGTTGTTGCAAATGCGATAATTGGGAAACATCTATTCTTTGTATCTGCAACGCCTTCTAAAGACTTAACGTCTGCAAAACTTGGGTTTGTCGCTATAACTCCGATTGCTTTTGCAGTATCTATTACAGAGCCACCACCAATAGCAATGATTACGTCTGGAGCAAAAGCTTTGAACTTTTCAAGACCTGCCTTTACGTTTGCGATAGTAGGGTTTGCCTTTACGTCATCAAAAAGAACGTATTCAACGTTTGCTCCTTGCAACTCGTCAGTTACCATTTTGCTAACGCCAAATTTAACTAAATCTTTATCTGATACAACAAAAGCCTTTTTGTAGCCTCTTCGTGCCATTTCGCCTGCAAGTTCTTTTCTACAACCTGCACCGAAATAACTGGTTTCGTTTAAAATCATTCTCATAACAATCTCCTTCGTGGCAAAACCACTTGATTTTTTTTAATGCTATTATAGGTGATTTTCATTAAAAACCCACCTATAAGTCGTTTTACTCTTCTTCTTTGGTAAACATGTCTGCACCAACGCCACAAAGTGGGCAAACAAAATCTTCTGGAAGTTCGCCATCTTCGTAAACGTATCCACAAACGTCACAAACGTATTTCATAGTTTTTCTCCTTTTGTATTTTATTGCAATATGTCGTTTGGAGCGTGACGCTCCACCCATATTTTACTCAACATTTATAAAGTGAGATTTAAAGGTTAGATACAAGGCAACGTGACGTTGCATCCGTGTATTTAGCCTAACTCTTACAAAGTGAGATTTAAAGGGTTAGATACGAGGTAGGCTAGGCTCACAAAGAATTTGAGGGTGGGATAGACCTTGTTGGTCAGCAACGTGACGTTGCATCCGTGTGTTTAACCTAACTCTTACAAAGTGAGTTTTAAAGGGTTAGATACAAGCTAGCCAAGGCTCGTGAGCTTGAAAAGACTTGGTAGACCTTGTTAGTCAGCAACGTGACGTTGCATCCGTGTTTTATTTTAACTCATATAAAGTGAGCTTTAAAGGGTTAGATACAAGCTAGCCAAGGCTCGTGAGCTTGAAAAGACTTGGTAGACCTTGTTAGTCAGCAACGTGACGTTGCATCCGTGTATTTAGCCTAACTCTTACAAAGTGAGATTTAAAGGGTTAGATACGAGGTAGGCTAGGCTCACAAAGAATTTGAGGGTGGGATAGACCTTGTTGGTCATCCCAGTCGCAAATACTTTGTAGAAACGACGCATACCGAAGTATATAAGCCTTTAAATAGGCTCGAAGTCCGCCGCCCCATGCTTACACAACGGACAAATAAAATCTTCTGGAAGTGGCTCGCCCTCGTAAACGTAGCCACAAATCTTACAAACGTAGCCTTTTTTACCATCCGTGTCTGGCTTTGGCTTTACGTTTTGATGATAATAAGAATAAGTCATCGTTTCTTTATCGCCTAAAACTCTTGCCTCAGTTACGGTACAAATAAACATACCGTGAGTGTCTAAATCAACGTAGTTTTCTACCTTTAAAGACATAAACGAGTTGATATATCTTGGAAGAACAGCCAAACCATTTTCGCTACGAAGTGGCTCTAAATCTTCAAACTTATTAACGTTTCTGCCACTTACAAATCCGAATTTTTCAAAGGTTGAGAAAGGTGCTTCTACGGTTAAGCAGTTTACGTTCATTTTGCCAGACTGCTTTATAACGTGGTGCGAATAGTTCTCTTTATTGATTGTAACTGCAATTCTGTTAGGAGTGTTAGTAACTTGCGTTACCGTGTTTACGATAAGTCCGTTGTCCTTTTTGCCGTCGTTAGACGTTACAACGTATAAGCCGTATCCAATTTTGAAAAGGGCTGTCAAATCGTTTTTCTCTGCAGTGGCAGAAAACGCTACGTACTCTCTACAAAGTTCATCTGAAAGAGATTCTATTTGCTGTTTGTTTTCATCACTTAAAGCAGATAAAATCTTAACGCCGTGTTCTGTAAACGTAAGGTTTTTGCTACTAGAAAGCATATCTTTCATAACCTTGGTTGCCATTGGTGCCCAACTGCCGTTTTCAATAAACGCAACCATACGATTTTGATAATTTCTCTCGGTTAAATGATGGATAAATTCCTTCATAAATGGAAAGACGTCTGCATTATAGGTCGTAGTTGCTAAAACTATTTTACTATATCTAAAAGCATCTTCAACAGCCTCTGCCATATCACAGCGAGCGAGATCGTTTACAACTACCTTTGGGCAACCCTTAGCCCTTAACTTTTCAGCCAAAAGGTTTACTGCTTTTTTGGTGTTGCCGTAAACTGAAGTGTATGCAATAACTACGCCCTCTTCTTCAGGTTGATAACTAGACCAAATGTTGTATAAATTAAGATAATATCCTAAATTTTCAGTTAAAATAGGTCCGTGCAAAGGGCAGATTTTTTGGATATCTAAAGTAGATGCTTTTCTCAAAAGTGCTTGAACTTGTGCACCGTATTTACCAACTATACCAATATAATATCTTCTTGCCTCGCAAGCCCAATCTTCATCTGCATCTAACGCACCGAATTTGCCAAAACCGTCTGCCGAAAAAAGTATTTTATCGGTAGAATCGTAGGTTACTATAACCTCTGGCCAATGCACCATAGGTGCAGTGACAAAAGTTAAAACGTGTTTACCAAGAGAGAGTGTATCGCCCTCGCCAACAACTATTCTTCTTTCAGCAAAATCCGTGCCGAAAAAGTTTTTCATCATGATAAACGCTTTGCTAGATGAAACTATAGTCGCATTTGGATAGGCTTTTGCAAAGTTTAAAATGTTTGCAGAGTGGTCTGGCTCCATATGTTGAACTACTAAATAATCTGGCTTTCTATCTCCTAATGCGTGCTCTACGTTATCGAGCCACTCGTGAGTAAAATTGCCGTCTACCGTGTCCATTATCGCTATTTTTTCATCAATTATTGCGTAAGAATTATACGCCATACCGTTTGGAACAACGTATTGACCTTCAAAAAGGTCTATTTTTTTGTCGTTCACGCCAATATACTTTACGTCGTTTGTTATAAACATAGTTGTCTCCTTATAAAAAGTATGTCCAAAATTTTATTTTTTACAATCGCCAATCTCACCTGCGTGATAGCAAACTTCGTTTACGCATTCGCCCGTTGCCTTAAGGCTTAAAAGGTTATCAACCGTAACCTCTGCTATTGCAGAGAGAGCCTCTTCGGTTAAAAATGCTTGGTGAGAGGTAACTATTACGTTTGGCATTGAAATAAGCCTTGCCAATACGTCGTCATCCATAATATGCCCCGATTTATCTTCAAAGAAGTGGTCGCCCTCTTCTTCGTAAACGTCAAGACACGCCGTACCTATTTTTCTAGTTTTTATTCCGTGTAAAAGAGCCTCGGCATCAACCAACGCACCTCTTGACGTGTTGATTATAGCAACGCCCTTTTTACATTTTTCTATGGCTTTATCATCTATTAGATGATAGGTTTCATCAGTCAACGGACAGTGCAAAGATATAACGTCGCAAAGTTCGAAAATTTTATCTAACTCTACGTATTCTACCCCTTTTTCTTTTACCTTATCCGATGGGAATTTATCATAAGCCAAAACGTGCATTCCAAAACCTTTACAAATATCGATAAACACTTGACCTATCTTGCCCGTGCCTATTACTCCAACAGTTTTGCCGTGTAGGTCAAAACCCGTAAGCCCTGAAAGGCTAAAGTTGAAATCACGTGTGCGAAGATACGATTTGTGTATTCTTCTTATTGAGGTTAGGAGCATTGCTATTGCATGCTCGGCAACGGCGTAAGGGGAATAAGCAGGAACTCTCACCACCCTTATTTTACCCTTTGCGTGCTTTACGTCTACGTTGTTATAACCTGCACATCTAAGAGCAATAGTCTTAACGCCTAGCCCCACTAAACTATCTATTACGCTAGCGTTTATCACGTCGTTTACAAAAACACAAACTCCGTCGTAACCCCTTGCAAGATTTACCGTATCTTCGGTTAGTTTCGTCTCGAAATATTTGAACTTTACACCGTGCTTTTCGCCAAATTTATCAAAAGACGGCTTGTCGTACGGCTTAGTGTCAAAAAACGCTATTTTCAAAAACTTTCTCCTTTTTACTATTTATTTTGCGTTAATATTTTAACACCAATACGACAACCTTGTCAACACAAATTAAAAAAAACGCACCTTATAGGTGCGTTTTCGTGGTTATTTCTTATCTTTCGTGATTTTTCTTATCTTTCGTGCGTTACAGAGTCCAACGTGTAAACGAAATATCCAATGTTGTAAATGGCTGGTCTAAAGCACTTTATTAAATAGTGTCTAGTATCGTTTTGAACTATACCCTCTTCTTCAATTTTGTTTGCGTAATAAGCGTAAGCAAAGTCTTGTGAATACTCGCCCGTGGTTTTAAAGGTTACGCCAAAACAAGAGAATTTTCTTGGTATTCTTCCACCTAAATTGTCGATATAACTTTCAAGAGGGAAACTTCTTATTGCCTCGTTAGAATTTGCCTCGGTAGTTGCTTGAGTAAGCCTTGCTTGACCGATTATTTCCTTTAACGTTCCAGTAGTTGTTTCCAAAGTATTAAACGTATATGAAAGGGAGTTGTCGTAACTAAAATTTCTAAAAAGTAAGAGCATAAGTTCGTTATCAATATATGCCTTTTTATTGTACTTCTTTATCGTTGTAGGTTCTTGAACAGAACTGAGAACGCCTTTTGAAACGTCGTCTTTTGCATCGACGGTCAACGTTGCCTTTTTACCATCGTATACAGTCTTAAACTCTGCAGTAACCGTAACGAAATCATCTGCGTTTAACGGCGTTTGAATAGTTGGGTATACGTTTTTAATTTTCTTTACCGACTCTACGCAAGCAAAGTTATCGTCCATACCTTTAAACTTGGTTATAGATTCGGTAATATCTCCGTCTACTTTGTAGGTTGCCTCGCCAAAAGTATACTCGCCGTATATTTCAAGTTTAGTGTGGTATACGTAAAGCCCACCTTCTTCGTATAATTCCGCAATGTATTTCGACTTTTCTCCATCAACGGTAAAGTTTAAATAACCTTCCGTCATTTCGTGAAGAACTGGTGCAAAATCGCCGTCTGGCTCCATAAAGCTTACGTCGTATTCGATTTTTTCATAAAAGCCTTTTTGTACGGTTGACGCCGAGTGAGATTCAAGCCAATAAGTGCCTGAAAAACCTGAATTCGGTCTTTTGTTACAACCTGCTAACGCCCCAAAACATAAAAGCGATGCTAATAAAAACGATATTTTCTTTTTCATTATTATCTCCAAATTTTATTTGTATAAACAATTTTTGTTTATTATAACACAAAGTTAATAAAAAGTAAAAACAATTTCTCAAATTTTATGCGATTGTCACAAATTTGTGTTATAATAGTATTAGATTTTTTAAGGAATACTTTAAAATGGCTGTTTTTACTTCTAAAACTTATTTTGACTGCATAGAAAGTGCTGTAAAAAAAGCAACCTCGTTTGGCGTGAGTTTAGACAAACGAGTTATTTTGTTTTGCGAAGATAAATTTGCTCTTTCACTTGAAAAAGCCTTGGTTTTAGAGGCGAAAGGTGCTTTCGGTGCAGAAGTTCTTTCTTTCGGTAGATATATTTCTAAAGTTTTCCCAGACAGAAAAACGCTTTCTAAAGAAGGCTCTGCTATGGTCGTTAAAAAACTTCTTTCCAGTAGCAAAGACGACCTCAAAGTTTTAGGTTCAATGAGCCACTCGCCGTCGCTTGCAGTAAAAACGGCAGAACTTATAGCACAACTTAAAAGTGCCAAAGTTAGCCCTAGCGATTTGTTTAACTGCCTAAACGACTGTCCTTTAGGCGGTTCTTCAAACTTTTTCTACATAGCGTTAATCTACCAACGTTATGAGGATTTCCTTATGGAAAAGGGATTGACGGACAGTAGCAACTGCCTTGAAGATATGCTTGTCGCTTTAGAAAAAGACGAGCGTATTCCATCTTCTCACGTAATTTTGGTTGGCTATTCTTCGGTTACTAAACAGAGTTGTGCAATTATGGAAAAACTTTTAAACCTTTCCCTATCTTGCGACT
>JAFVSF010000061.1 GCA_017503885.1 Clostridia bacterium | reverse complement strand
GTGAAAATAGGTTGCAGTTATACAAGTGCTTGACAAAAAAAGATTTAAGTATTATTATAAACCTATAATTTGAAAGCAGAGTAGCACAAAGAGCGTTAAGTGCCACGTAACGGGATGTTGAACGTGGACGAAAAGGTTATTCCTTGCGATTTTTTGGCGCATCCAATGCAAAAGTTTTTGTTTTGGTCTCTCTACTTTTAGTGGGAGGTTTTTTTATGTCTAATTTTTGGCAAACTATGATTTTTTCACCCTTTGTTTTAAAGGAAAAGAGGTCTAGAAAAATTGCTTACGTTGCAATGATGGTTGCTCTATCTATTGTGTGTAACATTTTTTTTGAGTTTAAACTTGGAACTGTGCAGTATTCACTAACTACGTCGGTTTCTTGCCTAATAGGTATTTTATTAGGTGGTGGTGCAGGGTTTGTCGCTTGTTTTATTGGCGACATGGTTGGGTTTTTCGTTCATCCGTTTGGTGCGTATACGCCTTGGATTGGTTTAGCAACAGGACTTATGGCGTTTATTTCAGGTTCGGTTTTCCATCTTTTAAAAGATAAAGTTAAATTGAACGTATATCTAAAGTTGGCTATAATTTCTGTTTCGACTTTAGTTATTTGCTCCGTTGGAATAAACAGTACGTTTTTATGGGTTGCTTGGAATAATCAAACTCCATACTTTACCTTTTTATTTGCAAGATATTTTGTTCAAGGTCAAATTCTTGTAAGTTTAGTAAATTACGCAATATTATTTTTGTTAGTGCCTATTATAAAGAGAGTTCCGTTTTTTAAAAGCCTTGAACTTTAATTTCGACTGGGTAGTATAATTATCTAATATACAGTCGTATAACCCCGTAATAAACATAAAAAGCACTGTAAATATAAAGACTACAATCGAACATATAACGGTTGCTAAAAAACTGCCTAAAACGCAAACAAGAGTGTTTTTTAAAAATATGCCGAGCATCGCTGATGGGATTATTGCTAAAATCGAAAGAAAAATATGTTTAGCAATCTTAATTTTTATAGGCAGGTGCTTTTGTAGAAGAAAAACGTTAATAGTTGACGATAAAGTATAGTTCAAAAAAATGCCTAGTATTAAACAGTCAATCCCTATAAATTTAGGCAAAAAATAAATGCAAATAATCATTGCAGACGCTCCAACAAAAAACGACAGGAGCGTCTGTTTTTCTTTGTTAAGCGAGTTTAAAGCACTTGTTGAAATTATTGATAAACTAAGTGGGAGCATTGTAATTGCTCCTTTTTTTACGTAGTTTCCAACTGTGGAGTTTGAATATATAATTTCTCCTATTTGACTGCCAAAGGTAAGTAAAATGGGGATAATTGTGCAAGCGATAATGCAAGAAAATTTTAAAGCTTTTTCAACGTTGTTTTTTAAAGTTTTATAATTTTTTGCATAAAAATCTGCTGAAATTTCCGGTGTTAAAACAAGAGCGATAGACCCAATTAGCGTAGACGGCATAAAAATTAGAGGAAAAGCCATGCCAAAAACCGTGCCAAAAAGCGACATTGCATTTTCAGAAGAGATGCCAAAACGAATAAGTCTAGCAGGCAATATTATTGCAATAAGCGTATTGACAAGAGAAGTTGACGTTCGCATTGCAGTAATTGGCGTTGACGATTTTACCAATGGGGATAATTCGTTTATCGGTGCTTTTAATTTTCCTCCTTTTATAAAGAATACCAATATTGATACTGTAAACGAGAACAAATAAGAAATTAAAACTGCATAGCCAGCCATGTGAACGCCTTGATTGAAATCTACTGCCAAATTTACTAAAATAATACCTGCAATTAGCATTACTGCCTCTTCACAGAATTCTATTATGCTATATGTGAAAAATTGCTTATTGCCCCAAAACGTGCCTCTTATAACAGCGTATACAGACGTAAAAATAAGTCCAGGTATCATTATTGCAAGCAAAGGTAAACACCTAGAATCTGAAAACAGTATGTTTAAAATGCCACTTTTTGAAAATACTAACAAAGTAAGTGGCACGCTTATTGCGATTGTTGTTAAAATTCCAGCACTAACCGTTGCGAAGGCGTTTGAAATTTTATTTTCTTGTTTGTATTTTATCATCATTCTAGAAACTGTTATAGGTATACCAGAAGACGTTATAGTCATAAATAATCCTAAAATCGAAAGAGAAATTTGATATATACCTAGACCTTCTGCACCAAGTTTATGCGAAAGAAAAATTCTATAAATAAACCCTAATAACCTTTCTACACAAGAAAAAACGGTAACAAGCATAACCGTACTAAAAATTTTCTTAATAACCCACCTCTAAAAATACGTTATATTAAATATTTATTAGTCATATAATAAAACTATGATAAACGACGTTATTTTAAAAGATTTGTCTAATGAAAAAAAGGCTTTTTTATATAGAGTTGAGGTGGGAGATAGTTTAAAAACTATTGCAGATAGATTTCACACTACGCAACGTGTTTTGGTAGTTGTAAACGGATTGGAAAGTTGCCCAAAGGTGGGTGAGTATTTGATAGTTGAAAAAGTAGACGGCGTTAAGTACGTTACTTCGCCATTAGATACTCTTGAAAAAATTGCCAATAATAACCATGAAAAAATTCAAGAAATAAAGATTAAAAATAAAATAGATACTATTTACGTAGGTCAAAAGATATACGTTTGATAAAAATGGTTTTTCCTCTTGACAAAAAGTGTTTAATATAGTATAATAATTTAAGAATAAAAATAGAGGGGAGAAGTATGAAAAAATTACTTTTTACTTTAATGATAGCAGTTTTATCTGCATCAATCGTTGCTTGTGGTTCTACAGATACAAGTGAGTCTGAATCTAAATCAACAGGTACATCGGAAAGTGTATCAATCACTGATAGCGAGGAATCGGAAAGCAAATCAGAGGTTGAGTCTGAAATCGAGTCTGAAATAGAATCTGAAGTTGAGTCTGAAGATGAATCAGAAGTTGAATCAGAAGTTGAATCTGAAGTTGAATCAGAAGTTGAATCAGAAGTTGAATCCGAAGTAGAGTCTGAAATCGAATCAGAAATCGAATCAGAAGTTGAATCCGAAATCGAGTCTGAAGTAGAGTCTGAAATCGAATCAGAAGTTGAGTCTGAAGTTGAATCAGAAGTTGAGTCTGAAATTGAATCTGAAATCGAATCAGAAGTTGAGTCTGAAATTGAATCTGAAATCGAATCAGAAGTTGAGTCTGAAATTGAGTCTGAAATCGAATCAGAAATTGAATCTGAAAGCGAATCGGAATCAGAATCAGAATCTGAGCCAGAAGAAGAACCCGCTGTGATAACAATTTATTATAAAAATGATTATCGTGATGAGATGAAAACAATAGTAAAGCCTGCTGTAGTTGGTCAAACTATAACAATTACACTTCCTAACGTTCCAGAAAGTGATGCTCAAGCAGATAAGGCGTTCGACGGCTGGAAAATCAAAGAAACAGGAGCAAAGTATGATAGAGACGTTAGAACAATTACCATAACTGTTACTGGCGATTTAACGATAGAAGTTATTTATGTAAACCAATTTACCGATAACTATTAATAACTAAAAGCTGGAGTTTTACACTCCAGCTTTTTTATGTGTATTTGGCAAAATATGCTAAATTAAGTCCTTTGTCGAATATAGTCCTTTGGTCTTATTTATAATAAATTCACTTGCTTTTATTGCACCTTTAGCAAAAAGTTCTTTTGATTCTGCCGTGTGGGTTAGCGTAAATGATTCGCCGTCGCCTAGAAATAAAACGCTGTGTTCTCCTACGACAGAACCTCCTCTAATAGAGTGAATTTGTATTTGCTCTACGTTATCATTAATTAAATGGGTTTTCAAAAGATTTGCCGTGCCTGACGGTGAGTCTTTTTTATTTTTGTGATGTTTTTCAATAATTTGAACGTCAAATCCCTTTAAATATTGGCTAGCGATTTTGCATAGTTTTGCAAAATAAAGAACTCCAAGAGACGTATTTGCCGATTTAAAAATAGCGATTTGCTTTGATGCTTTTTCTATGTCTTCTTCTTGTTTTTTTGAGTGTCCCGTAGTTCCTATAACAAGAGGTATTTGATTTCTTTTGGCGTAGTCTAACAACTTGTCTGTAATAGAGGGAGAAGAAAAGTCGATTATAACGTTTGCCAAATGGCGTATTTGGTCAAAATCAGTGTATACTGGACAATCTAAATTTCCAACCCTTACATTATCAATTCCACAGGTAACTTCATGCTTAGCAGAAAGGGCAGTTTTATATATATTTGTACCCATCGAACCGTTAATTCCACATATTATAATATTTAACACAATTCATCCTTTTGTAAGTTTAACTTACTAATTTCAGATTTTAAAAATTCAAAATACTCATTACTTGGTCTATTGAGTGGAAGCCTAAATTGGCATTTATAATCATATAAAATTTCTTCTAAACACTTAATTGGTATTGGATTTATTTTAGATGATAAAAGGGTAAAAATTTTATCGTAAAACAAATTAAAATCCCTATTATGCTTTTCATAATCTATTTCAAAATTGCTTATAAATTCTTTAATTTTACAAGGAATTATGTTTGATGCAACGGAAATTGTTCCCGTGCAGTTATGCTTTAAAAAAAGCGATGTGAGATTATCGTTTCCACAGTATATCGGATATGCGTTTTGAGTTTCATAAAAAAGAGATTCAACGTGTGCAACGTCTCCGTTTGCCTCTTTTATTCCCATTGCATAATCGTAAGACAAAATTTCATTTGCAGTCGTTGGTAAAACGTTTACCCCCGTTCTTTTAGGGACGTTATACGTAATAAATGGAAATTTGCAATTTGAAGAAATTTCTTTGTAATGGAGTGTAAGCCCATGCTGTTCACAAAGGTTGTAATATGGGGTAACGATAAGGGCCCCATCTGCACCCAATTCTTTTGCCTCGCTTGTCATTTCGCATGCAGTTGAGGTGCAGTTTGAACCTGTCCCAACTATTATTGGGATTTTCCCTTTTAGTAAACGTTTGGCAAATTTAATAATTTTTCTACGTTCACTCCTATCTATTGTGGAACTTTCACCTGTTGTACCAAGAAAAACTAATGCGTCAACCTTTGCTTTTAATTGTCTGTCGATTTTCTTTTCAAATTGCTCAAAATCAATTTTGCCGTTATAAAAAGGCGTGGTTAAGGCAGTTGCTACGCCTTTAAAAATATAATTCATATCTACCTCTATACTGTGAAAGATTTATGATTTTTTAAAAACTTACTTAAAACGTTTGTAAAAATTCGTATAATAGTATATTATATTAATTGCGTTATAATATTATACTTATATTTCGAGGTGTTCAATGGCTAAAAAAGGCTTTATGGCAAGAATAATAGAAGGTCCTGAAAGATCAGAGACCTACGCTCGCTCAACCCTTCCTACAAATAGATGGGAACTCGGGTGGGACGTTTTTAAAACTAACAAAGGAAAAATGTGTGGGTTAAACCTTTTAACACTTGTATTTTTGTTGCCTGCACTATTTCTTCTTCTCATGCGTTTTGTTTTAAAAACAAATTACGCTGCAACTTATCCTTTTGCACAAAATATGGGGCTTGCATATCCAACATTCCCATCTGGTGCTGGGTTAGAGCCTAATCTTTCAATGCTCCTTAATATGGAAATTTTTAAATATGCGTTTATAGCAATCGCTATTGGTGCAGTTGGTATATCCGGTGGTTTCTACGTTATGAGAAATCTTGTTTGGACTGAAGGCGTTATGGTTACTAGCGACTTTTTTAAGGGTGTTAAGAAGAATTACTTTATCGTTTTAATTACTCTTTTAATATACGGCATTATAATGATGCTTTCGATGACTTCGATAAATATGGCGTCAATGATGTTGGCATCTCACAAAGGCGTGGCATGGCTTTTAGTTGTTGCTCAAGTCGTAACGTATATGGTAATGGCGTTAGTTACTTTGATGGTTTTGTTTATGCTTACGCTCGGCATAAATTATAAGTTAAGTTTTAAAAACCTTATAAGAAATTCCTTTATCTTATCGATTGGTCTTGTTCCTACGAATATATTCTTCGCTTTGTTTGCTGCAGTTTGGTTTGTAATACTTTTCCTCGGTATGCAATTTATAATGGTAATTGGCATAATGCTTTGCTTAATTTGGGGATTTTCACTCTTTATGCTTGTTTGGACAAACTATTCACATTGGGTATTTGACAAATTTATCAATGATAAAGTTCCTGGAGCAAAGAAAAACAGGGGTATTTATAAGGCTAACGCAACTGAAGAAGATGGGGAAGTATTGGCAATTGAAAAATCAAAATTCAAGGAAAAACACGTTAAGCCTATTACCGACTATGACGTAGAGATTTACGAACTTCCAACAAGCTTTAGTAGAAAAGACCTTGAAAAACTTGAAGAAACTAAAGAGGCTATGCGTAAAGACAGTGATAAATATGCTGAAGAATACGCTGAAGAAAGTGCAAAAACAGAAACTATTGAAGATCTTATGAAAGCCGAAGAAAAAAAGACGGAGGCTAAATAATATGGAAGGTAAGGCGTATAGCGCACTTGCATCACATTATGATAAACTTATAAACACCTGCGACTATGAACAATGGTCGCAGTATGTTTTTAATAAGTTAAGTATTTACTCTAAAGGTAAAGTTGGTTGTGATTTGGCGTGTGGCAGTGGCTATTTTACCAGATTTTTAAAAGTTATGGGGTACGACGTTTACGGCGTCGACAATTCTCCTAAAATGCTCGCTAAAGCTAATGAACTTTCTTTCAAAGAAAAGGTAATTATAGATTATCAATTACAAGATATAAAAAACTTTAAAAGTTTTAAAAAACTTGATTTTATAACCGTTATAAACGACGGATTTAATTATTTAAATGGAAAAGAACTAAAAAATGCACTCAAGAGTGCTTATAATGCCTTAAATAAAGATGGGGTTTTGCTTTTTGATATATCTTCTGAGTTTAAATTGAAAAACGTGTTGGCAAACAACTTGTTTGGCGAAGATTTAGATGAGGTAACTTATTTGTGGTTTAACACCTTAAATGAAGACTCTGTAAAAATGGAACTTACTTTTTTTGTAAAAAAAGGTGACGTTTATGTGAGAGAGGATGAGTGTCACGTGCAATACATACACAAAAAGCAAGACGTTTTGAGCCTTTTAAATGAAATAGGTTTTGATGTTTTAGAAACTAGCGGGCATCTGGGCGAAGATTTAAAAGACGACAGTCAAAGAATTAATTTTATTGCAAAAAAGAGATAATTATGGGAAAACTTTTTAAAACGCTTATTTTTGATGGGGAAATTTCCCTTTCTGTTATAGATTCAACTGATATTGTAAATGAGGCTATCAAATTTCACAATTTAACGCCAGTATGTGCTGCGGCACTTGGTAGAGTGCTTACCGTAACTGCTTTTATGTCCTCTAGTTTAAAACATGAAGACGAAAGGCTTTCGGTTACCATCGAGGGCGACGGAAAGGGTGGTCAAATAGTTGCCGCTGCAGACGGACAAATGCACGTGAGAGGGCTTATTAGTAATCCTCAAGCTGATTTGCCTTTAAATTCAAGAGGTAAACTTGACGTAGGTGGTATAGTAGGTAAAAACGGCTCTATAACAGTTATTAAAAACCTTGGCTTAAAAGAGCCTTACGTGGGAAGATGTGACCTAGTAAGTGGAGAAATTGCCGAAGATTTTACTGCATATTACGCATACAGTGAGCAACAACCTACTGCAATGGCTATCGGTGTTTTGATAGGTAGAGATGAAACTTGCATTGGAGCAGGTGGAATAATAATTCAACCAATGCCAAATTGTAGCGATGAAAGTATTGAAAAGGCTGAAAAACTCATTGGCGAGTTTGGTGACGTCAGTGCAAAAATACATTCTATTGGAGCAGAAGGTATTATAAAAGAATATTTTGCAGAGTATGATTTTACAGAATACAACCCTAAATACGTGTGTAACTGTTCAAAGGAATATATTGACGGCATACTTATAACGCTTGGCGAAGGTGAACTCTACGACACTGTTGATAAAGAGGGTAAAATAGAGGTTTGTTGTCATTTTTGCGATAAAAAATACGTGTACTATAAAGAGGACGTAGATAAGTTACTTGGTAAATAAAATGAAAAATAATCGCTTAAAATTTAAAAAGACGCTTGATATGGTGTTTGACCGTGCAAACGAATATTGCGATAAAGGAGATTACGTTTCGGCTTTATCTTCGCTTTTAAACGAAATGGAACAGCGTCCAGATAATGCTGAAATTTGTGCACATATTGCAGATATTTATACCGAGTTAGGTCTTTTTGAAAATGGCGTTAGCATGTGGTTTAAATATCTTCTAAGGGCAAAGGAAAATTCTTATTGGGAAGGGTTTAACGGGTTAGGTGCTTGCTTTTATTTTCTTGAAAACAAGTATATGGCAGGGTATTATTTTAATGAACAGCTTATGCGTCGTGAAGAGATTGACGGAGTTTATGCTGAAATATTAGAAGAATATCTTGAAGAGTTAAACGCTTTAGATAAACCTAAATTTTCAATCGTAAAAGATAAGACGGTTGAAGAGTTGGATGAGGAGGTTTTATTAAGAGCAACTTCTTTTTCTAACGAGCAAAACTATGATAAAGCCTTGGAAATTTTAGATCAAATAGGAGAAGAAAGCCCTTTATTTGGCAAAAGTTTATTTGAAAAAGCCTGTATTTATCTAAACAAGGGGGAATTTGAACCCTCTTACGCAAATATTAAGACGTGTTTAGATAGTGGATATAAAGACGTTACGGCTATTTCACTTGCTATCGATTTAAGTTCTGCTATGGGGCTGGACTCTGCTAACGAGTTTAAAAAAATACTTTTAGATTACAAGCCAACGTGTGATGAGGATAAATATAGAAAATTAACCTCGCTTTGTGATTACGCTTTTTTTGATGAAGCGTTAAAAGTCGCAAACGAGTTGCTCGAAACAAATGCTAACGATGCGAACACGTCTTACGTTAAAGGTTTTTTACTCTATAACAAAGGGGACTATAAAGGAGCAGAAAAATGTTTCAAAAGGGCGTATTTGCTTTCTTATAGTTATCCATCATTATACTATTTAAAAATTGCACAAAGTGCAGTAGACGGTAAACCTTTATATAATGAACTTAAAATAGAGTTTTCCGTGATGGAAAGTTATTCTAAAGAAAAAACTGACTTTATTAAAAGCGTTATAAACGGCGAAAAGACTTTGGCTGATTATAGTGATAGAGAACTTTTAGAACTTGCAGATTGGTGTTTTTCCACTAAAGACGATAATCTTCAATTTAGTTTGGGTTGGCTTTTTATTAGGTCGGGCGATAAGCTTTTACAAAGAAAAATTAAAGAGGAATTGGTTAACCCTGCTACTTCTGATGCTGTTAAGCAAAGTTTAATTTCTATTTTCTGCGACAGTACCGACGAAGCCAAGGTTAAGGTCGTGTATGAAAATTTTTTCATCACGCTGAAATTTAACAGACCAAATTTTAAAGAAGATAATAAAGAGACGTTTAAAAAGGCGTATGCAAAAGCTTTTGGTAGGCTTTCAGTTTTAAATCTTGAAAAAATATATAGGTTATCAATAGGGGCGTTAGAACTTCAGGAAGAACTTATATCGGCAGGGAAAATTGATGAAGTTAAGGGTATTTCAGCCTTGGCTACTGCAATGTATTTTTATTCTGGGCTAAACGTTTTTGCAAATAGCGATACTGCCTATGAAATATTTGGTGCAAAAAAGGAAGACGTTATTAAAATTATAAAGATGACGGAGACGACAAATGATTGATATTG
>JAFVSF010000060.1 GCA_017503885.1 Clostridia bacterium | reverse complement strand
GGGTAACGGTACGGGTGGTCCAGGTTATTCTATTCGTGGTGAATTTTCAAGAAACGGTTTTCCAAATAATTTAAAGCATACTAGAGGAGTTATTTCTATGGATCGTTCTATGATGCCTAATAGTGCAGGCTCGCAGTTTTTTATTATGCACGCAACTTCCCCTCACCTTGACGGGCAGTACGCTGCTTTTGGCTCTGTTATAAGTGGCATAGAAGTAATTGATAAAATTGCAGGTGTAAACGTTGATTATAATGACAAACCACTCCGTGACCAAGTTATTAAACGTGTTACCGTTGATACTTGTGGCGTTGAATACGACGAACCAGACATTTATAGATAATGCAATTTAATAAAACTTGGGCGTGCAGGACGTAAAGTTTTGCACGCCTTTTGCATAGTATATAAAGGGGATTTTATATGGCTATTGCAGATTTTCATAACGATATTTTAACCTCTTCAAACTTTGATTTTAAGACAGTTGCATTTGAAGATAATGCTGTTATAACTGCAATTTTTAGAGGCAAGAGAAGTTTTGAAGAGGCTATTGCTTTAACTAAATATTCAAAATTAATAGCATTTGAAGACGTTGGGTATAGCGATTTGTGTTTTGAAAAAATGATAGGTGCTAACCCTTTGTACGTTGGGCTTACTTGGAACGGCGAAAACGATTTCGGATATGGTTGTGATTACTCTTTTGGATTAAAGAGGAAGGGTATAGAATTTATAAAGGAACTTAATAAATACAAAGTGGCAATCGATACTGCTCATATATCAAAAAGAGGGTTTATTGATATAATTGACAATGCAGAAATAGTTGTTAATTCTCACACTTGTTTTAATGGTATTTTTAAGCACAAAAGAAATTTAGATGACTGGCAAATAAAACTTCTTCTTGAGCGTGGAGGTTTTATAGGAGTTGCATGTTGCGGATACTTTATGACAAATAGAAAAACTTGCAAAATTACTGATTATACCGATAATATTATGTATTTTTATGAAAAGTATGGTGCAGACGTGCTTTGTGTAGGAACAGACTTTAACGGTACTGATTTTGTGCCTACTAAACTAGAAAATTATTGTGGTTTTAAACTTGTTGAAAATGATTTGATCGAGCGAGGAATACCAAAAACTGAAGTTGAAAAAATCCTATACAGTAATTTGTATAATTTTATAAAAAGAAAAATTAAAACGGCTTGACAAGGAACAAGCGTAGTGGTATACTAAATACTAGTGGAGAGGAAATATGCAATACAAAATTTACTGTTTATTAAAGTCCCCAAACTCTGAAGAAAACGAAAGGGTTGTTAGGGTAAGGGTTATAGCTGACTGTATTTCTGATGCTCTTGCAAAAGCAAAAGAAAGGTTTAAGCAAAAGTTAAAAGAGAAATCTTTTAACATTTTTATGTACGAAACAGTTAAATAAATTTTAAATACTACGAGTTTTCGTAGTATTTTTTATTTTGGCTCTATCACAACTCGTGACTGATATTTGAAGGTTTATCTACTTCGCAATACTAGTCTTTTTACGGCTTTTTGCAATTCCGATTACCAACAAGGTAATTCCCTTGCAAAAATCTCGCAAAAATCCCGTCTTGCTCGTATCTAACCCTTTAAATTTAATCAGTCATACGTTGTGACATAGC
>JAFVSF010000059.1 GCA_017503885.1 Clostridia bacterium | reverse complement strand
CACAGGCTATTATTTCTTTAATTGCAAAATCTTCTTTTTTCATGAAAAATACACCTGTAAATAAAAAAGTCCTGCCAGCATTGCCAAAAGTACAATTTCTCTAATCCAAAATTTTATGGTTTGTTTAACTTTATAAGCACTTTCTTTTTTCATACGTCAATTTCCTCCTCGGGCTCTTTCCAGCCTTCTATAAGTTCGGGATTGTCGTATATATTGCCAAGAACTGTGCTTTCAAAATAATGGTCGTCTAGGCAAAAGTTTAAAGTGTCTGGTCCTATTTCATCAAATTTACCGTTTTTATTAAACAAACAAAATGCACCGTGTTTTTTGTTGTAAGTAACCAAAAAAATATCGTTAACTGCAACGTCTTCAAAAAGTTTATTTGATTTAATGTTTACAATGTCGCCCTCAAAAACTTGAGTACCGTCTGTGGTTGTCGTGCCAACGAACGAACAGACTGTATTTGTGTCAACTAACGTCATATTTCCATCGTTTGTTTTAAACCAGGAAAAGAAACCGTTTTTGTACGATTCAGTAACTCTGCCGTACACGTTCTCGTTACAAATCACGCACTTTGCACGTTGCAAAACAATAAATTTACTAATATTCATTTTTACCTCGCTTTTTTTCTCGCCTTTTTTTAAAATTTCCTTACTGCGTAGGTAAGCGAGGACCTACGCAGGGGATTTTATAACTTCGCCTGCTCAATGGCGTTGTTATTTGGAGGGGCTACGAGAGAGCTAAGCTCGTAGCCAATAATAGCAAATGGGAAAGACCGATATATCCCAACGCTTTTAAGAGAAAGTTTATCAGAAATGCTTTTTAGAGAACGTCTGGGCTGAGCCTACGTCGCAGTTTTATTTGTTTTTCCTAAGTGCATTTTTTAATGGCTCAAAACTGATAAATAAACTGTTTGGCGAAACAGGGAGTGCTAAATTAAACCTTCTGCATACGATAGGTTAAAAGCCAAATTATATGCGTATAGAAGTTCTTTCTTCTTTTTGTCTGTTCGTGAACGTGGAAAATCGAAAAAATATTGCAGTTCCGTGTAAAGTTCTTCAGAATTAAACGACGTGCGGTGTTTAAGTTCGCTACTACTTGCAGAACTTAAACTAAGCAAAAACGTAATGCTTTTTTCAAAGTCTTGAGAAGATTTGAACTCTTCGCCAAAAGGAATTATCACCGATTCGCCCCTGGCTACTGTTTCACGTCTAAGTTCAGACTCATCTGCATCAGTTAAATAAGGGCAACTGTTTGGCATTTCAACCTTGCCTATTAAATAGTTTCTAAACATAAAACCAAAACAACGCTTTGGCCAAGAAAAGGAATATTCAGTATCAACGTCGCACCAATAAATATTTTGATTGTCAACGCCAGAGCAGGCAAGACGTCTTACCCTGCCTTTTAATTTAAACGTATAAATTGCATTTAAAATAGGTTCTGTTTTCATAAATTCCTCGCTTAATTTTTTTAACAAGCCCACTATGCAAACGATTGTTCAAAAATCGTAATAAAATATAAAAACCGTCTCACGTTATAGTGCGAAAACAGCACGTTTCACAAAAACGTGGAAAGTTAAGCACTTATAACGTTAATAGACGGTTTTTATGGTTTAAGCATTCTCAAAATCCCGTGGTAGCGATACCGTGTCGGTTCGACCCCGACCAGCGGCACCAAAATAACGGACAAGGATTTTTCCTTGTCCGTTATTTTTTTGCTGACTGGCGGGGCGAATTCAAATTTTAATTTGGGTTCGCATTCCGTAAGGAATCTTGCCGAGGGCTCCCTTTGGGAAACGGCAACCCCCAAAGGGAACCGACCAGCGCTGCTATATTTTAAGTGAGTTTTTTCCTTGTCCGTTATTTTTTTTTGCTGACTGGCGGGGACGAATCAAAATTTCTAATTTTGGGTTCGCATTTCCGTAAGAAAATCCTGACGTTTACCGTCAGTCCCCAAAGGGAACCGACCAGCGGAGAAGAGAAAGAAATAAATTAGATTATAATTAATAAATTTACACAAAATATTTCTTGGGATAGGGTTTTAATCTTATCTCAATTTTTTGCTACAAAGTTGCAAAATTTGCTAAACGGCATATCGTTTTTTTAATAATGTTAAAGAACAAGCAAAACATAGGGCAAGAGTTGATTTTCGAACATATTATTGCTAGAGTCGATATCGAGAATAAATGCTTCAGCGCCGTTTTCAAAGTTATATTTTCCCCGCTGTGAGTTATTTTTTTTCCATTAATATAATGCAATCAAAATTCTAAATAGAACTGGAGAAGAAAAGACAAAAGCAATAATGTCCGAATTGTCAAAGTTGCCCAAAGGGGCTGTAAAAACAATAACGTGCGATAAAGTTTTGAATTTTCTAAATGGAGAAAAATAGAATGCAAACTAAATTGCAATATGTGTTTGCTGATCCGTATTGCGCATGGTAGAAAGGAACAAACGAAAACCCAAACGGCTTACTACATAAATTCCTATATTAATGGACATAGTTTTGATAGGGTTAGTGAAAAACGCTAAAAAAATCTGGCGTTAATTTACGCCAGACTAAATAAAGTATTAAAATTAAAAAAACTGTAGATTTACTTATTGAAAATCTTGCTAAATGTTACATTTAGTTTGACAATTCTTCTTGTATATATGAGATTTAATAACAAAGTTGTTATTACGTTTTTTCATAATTTTTCTTGTATTCAGTGGGGGTTATTCCTGTAATGGCTTTGAATTTTCTGCTGAAATAGTTAATGTCGGAAAAACCAACTCGAATTGCAATTTCGCTAATAGGGAGATCTTCTTTTTCTAGAAAGTTTTTTGCGTGTAAAATGCGAGTTTCATTGACGTATTCTATAACGCTTTTTTGACCGTATTGTTTAAAAAAGTGTGCGAAATATGATGCACTCATATTAAAGTGAGAAGCGATATCGGAAACGGCTAAATCTTCCATATAATTCTTGTCAAGGTAATCTACAATATGGTGAAAAGTGTCTAATTTTTTAAACTGTTTTTTGTAATCTTCTTCACCTAAAATGTTTTGTGTATAGCGTTCGGTAAGCAAAATAATGAACTCATATGCAAGTTTTTTGCTTTCAACGATATTCCTAACTGATTCCTGTTTAGTACTTATTGAAACTAGTTGGTCGAGCAGTTTTGTACAGTCGTCATCTTGTATAATGTTTTTAAAAATCACGTATTCGTTTCCTATTAAATTGTGGAAAAAATTTGGATCGAATTGTATGCAGTAAAATACAGAATCGAATTGCGAAATGATACCTGTATGCAGTTCATTTCCGTTGATTAATACAATGCTTCCTTTTTTTACCTCGTATTCTTGCAGATTGCAAGCGGTAACTGCTTTGCCTTGTGTAAAGTAGAGGATTTCCAAGGCTTCGTGCCAATGGACTCGTCCACAGGAATTGTGATGCGTAAACTTTCTAACGTAAACAGGGCTATTTTTCAAAAACAACGGTTCGTATTCGTAGT
>JAFVSF010000058.1 GCA_017503885.1 Clostridia bacterium | reverse complement strand
GGCGGAATATACGGACAGATACGAATTGTATTATATGACGGCTGGTGGGCTAAAAAAGGTTCGAACAGATTACAAAAATTAGGAGACTATTATGGACTATTTTACAGAACAAGACTGTATAAGAGCAAAAGCACAAAAACAAAAATTTCTTTTTATATATTTCATTGTGTTGGCGGTATATATTGCAATTAGTGTAGTTTTGCTAGTTTTTTATTTAAAGTTGCCATATAAATCTCCAAAAATTTCTACGGTAAAATGGATTCATTATCCTATTACCGGTCTTTTCGTTGTATTTTCATTTTTATTTATTGGCATTCCAATAAGAAGGGCAAAAAATTATTATAATATCGGTGCAACAATGTTATTCGGTAGGAAAGATACCTCGCAAGGAGCGTTCTTCAAATATGATAACTCGCCTCAGTTTAAAGATGGAATTAGTTTTACGACCTTAATTTTTATTGAGTGGAACGAGACAAAAAAAGAATATTTTGAAAGAAAAATTCTTCTTTTTGAAGACAAGCCTATTCCGGAATTTAAGGAAAACGAGATAGTGAAATATACTACTCAAAGCAATATTTTATTAAGTTACGAAAGTTTAGAAGATGATGAGGTAAGCGAGGAGAATTAAGTAATTTATGGAACGAACTAATTGGGCAATTGAAGATTTATATATAAACGCTAAGGCTTGGGAAGAGGACTATAAAAAAGTAGAAAGTCAAATTGACTTTTCTGAGTTTAAGGGTAAACTTTCTGACCCCAAAGTTTTTTATAAATGTATCAAAAAGCAGGAAGAGTTGAGTCGTATCATTGAAAAACTTGAAGTTTACGCAATGATGCAACACGACGTAGATACGAGAAACAGCGAGTATGATTGTCTTAAATCAAGGTCTATTGCGTTAGCGGTTAAGTTTAGCTCGGCACTCTCTTTTGTATCTCCAGAGTTAAACTCTTTGGATAGCAGTATTATAGAAGGCTTTATTGCGGATAAAAATCTTTCCGATTACGACTATATGCTTAAATGTGTATTAAAAGAAAAGGAGCATATTCTTTCGGAAAACGAAGAACGCCTCTTAACTGAAAGTGCGGAAACGCTTTCAAGTTTTTCAGAAATGTTCACCAAGGTAGATAACGCAGACCTACCTTTAGAGCCAATTACTCATAATGGGGAAAAAATTCCATTAAGCCATGGTTTGTACGGGGTAATTATGCACGGAAAAGACAGGGCGCTTCGAAAAAAGTGTTTTAAGAAATATTACGGTGCATATATTTCCTTGATAAATACAATTTCATCAGTCTATTACGGAAGTGTAAAAAAGGACGTATTTCTAGCTAAAGCCAAAAAGTTTTCCTCTGCTTTAGAGATGGCGCTTTTATCAGAGGACGTAGATAAGAAGGTTTATTATAATTTAATAAATTCTGTTAACAAAGCCTTACCTTCAATGCACAAGTATATGGCGACAAAGAAGAAGTTCTTAGGCTTAAAACATATGCACATGTATGACGTTTACGTTCCTACTACTGCTGAAGCAGAACTTAAACTTGAGTATGACGAGGCTTACGAACTTGTAATAAAAGGGTTAAGTCCTCTTGGCGAGGAGTATGGAAAACTTCTTAAAAAAGCTCATGATGAGAGATGGCTTTCCGTATATGAAACGGAGGGTAAAAGAAGTGGAGCGTATAGCGTAGGTATTTACGATTGTCACCCTTTCGTATTATTAAATTACCAAAAGACCACTCACGACGTATTTACTATTGCTCACGAAATGGGGCATAGCTTACACTCTTATTTTTCCAACAAAACTCAGCCGTACGCTAAGGCTGACTATAAAATTTTCGTAGCAGAAGTTGCCAGTACGGTAAACGAAGTTTTACTCTTAAAGTATCTTCTTAAAAACGCTACCGATAAAAAGTTGAAGAAATATTTATTAGAGTATTTAATGGAAATGATAAGAACAACTCTTTTCCGTCAAACTCAGTTTGCAGAATTTGAAGAGTTTTCTCACTCTTCCGTGGAAAACGGACAGCCCTTAACTAAAGATAGTATGTGTCAAAAGTATTTGGAAATAAATAAAAAATACTACGGCAGTTCTGTAATTAGTGATGATGAAATCAAGTACGAGTGGGCACGTATTCCACATTTTTATAGAGCCTTTTACGTCTATAAATATTCAACGGGAATTATAAGTGCGTTATCTATTGCTGATAGAATACTTAAAGAAGGGGATAGTGCAGTCAAAGATTATTTTGAGTTTTTATCTTCTGGCGGAAAAGATAGC
>JAFVSF010000057.1 GCA_017503885.1 Clostridia bacterium | reverse complement strand
TATCCCCCATAAACGGATAACTTGTAAGGGCAGATAAAAGTTTTTCGCTATTCCCCTTAATTTCTCCACCGTCAAAATTGGATAAATTCAGACCTTCATCTATATTACAAGCGTCGATAATTAACCTTGTGGAACGCTCGATTAAAAAGGCATCGTCACCCCAAACGAGATATATTGGCATCAATCCAGATGCAAAACTTTTTTTCAAATCTTTAAATTTCATACTCTTAATATTATTTTATCACTTATTATAGTAAAAATCAAGAAATACGCTCACCTTTTTAGATAGGAACACCAAAAAAACTACGTACTGCAATAAATAGCAACACCACAATTAGTATTACCCCACATGAAAATTTTACCTTTTTAGGAATATTGATAAAATCCGATATGCCAAAAAGTAGCAAATAATACACACCCATCAAAGGCTTTGACATATAATTTAGTGATATTGGAAAAAGCGAGATAAACTCTGTAATACCTTTTATCCCAACGGTTAAAACTTGAGGAATAAATAGGGCTATATGTTCGTTAATTGGCAAAATCACGCAAAATACCGTTCCAATTACGGTTGCGTAATACACAATAGAAACGACAGGTAGCAACAAAAAATTTGCAAAGAAAGACACGAGCGAAAACCCGTTAAACATCATAATAGATAGTGGCAATGCCGACACTTGCGATGCAAATAAAACTGAAAGTGAAGAAGAAAACTCTTCCGGCATAAATGATAAAACACTTTTGATTGGTGGGGACAATATTAGTATAGATAAACAAATCGTAAACGAGAGAATAAATCCTACAGAATAAAGGTCGGTAGCGTTTATAAGTAGCACTATGATTGCAGATATTGACAATGCGTTAAGACCATCGTGTTTTTGACCTAAAAGTTTACTAATCATCATACACGTACACATTATAACTGCTCTAAGTGATGATGGCGAAAACCCACAAAGATAGGAATAAAACACCAACGCACTTGTTGTCATTGCTACCTTTAAAACTCTGTTTATCTTAAATTTACCCAATATAAAGCCAAGAGCCGTAAAAATCAGCCCTATATGTAAACCAGACACGGCAAAAATATGTGCAATGCCAGCCACTCTAAATGTTGTCACAGTTTGTTTCATTTCTGAAACGTCACCTCGTAAAAGTGCTGACAATATACCGAAATCTTCGCCTAACACACTTTTAAATTTTACGTCGGTTTTTGTTTTAAACCACGAGGCCACCCCATCCGTTTTACCTATAACTTTACAAGAATAAACCTCACTCGTTGACGTAGGCCACCCACTTATAATTTGGTTTGATATCTTCTTACCCTTTTCTACGCTTGCACTTTTGACAAAGCACTTTAACTCTACTACGTCGTATAAAGAAATTTCTTCATATAAAAACCCTGTAATAAGGTCGCTACCTTCTTTGCCGTTATACGTGCAATTTGTTAAGGTAGCATAATAGCCTCCGTGTTTATAAGTAACGTCCTTAACTTCTCCAACTACTGTATAATAGCCGTCATTAACGTTGTGTTTCAGTAAAGAATTTACCTTTAAGCCGAGGCTTAACATCCCTACAAACACAAAAAAGCAACAACAAATTGAAGTCGTTAAAACGATTGTCCTTTTATTTTTGTCAACTATTAAATAAAATAGCAAACATATTAAACCTATGACAAGTATCGGCATTAACGCTGTCCATATACCAAGTACTGGGTGGTAACGATAAAGCATTATACCTGAAAATAGCGATAACGCACAAAATAATATTGGTCTAAAATTTATAGGTTTTAAATTTCGTACGTCTTGCTCTCTTGTGCTATCAAACATTTTTCATTTGCACCACTAATTGCTTTTTGCAATTCTTCTTCTGTATATTTCGGGTTTATATGGCTAATAATCGACTTATTGCCATACTTATTTGTATATTCCACAATATGTTCAACACTTAAATGAGGCTTTAGTTCTGCCCAATCTTTCTCTAAAAAGCCACCGTCTATAAGCACTACGTCTGCACCCTCGTAAATATCGTCAACACTATCGCAAACGTTAGTATCGCCTGTGTAAGCAAAAGTCTTGCCACCACAAGAAATTTTAACGCCAACACATTCAACAGGGTGACGCATAGGGAAAAATTCAAAATCTATATCTTCTAGCATAGAAATTTCTCCCCCTCTAACAACGCTAACCTCAAAGTATGGAGAATTTACAACCATTTCATATAAAGGTCCACCACCCTCTGGACAAAAGACCAAAGGTTTTTTATTGAACCCACTAGCCGATAAAACTTGATAATAATAAGTTAAAACGCCGATATCAGACGAGTGGTCTAGATGGAAATGAGATAAAACAATAACGTCGATATCTTCGGGTTTAACGTGTTTTAAAAGGCGAGAAACTGCCCCTGCACCACAATCTAAAAGTATGTTTTTACCGTTAACGTTTAAAAGATAAGAACTAGTTGCCCCACCCTCTTTAGGAAAAGGGCCATATTTACCTAAAACAGTAAGTTTCATTTTGATTTCTCCTTTGAATATATTTTAAAACACCTTACAAATAAAGTCAATAATATATACAAAATGCTTTGAAATATTTGCATATTTTACGCTAAATTTGATATAATTAAAATATACTAGGCAAGCAAATTTGCCGTAACACACTTTTTAGTCTTATATAAAGTTGTAAACGTAGTTTTAAAGGATTAGATACAAGTAAAAGAAGGCTCGCAAAATGATTACGGATAGGATAGACCTCTGTGGTCATCCCAGTCGGAAACAGTTTGCAGAAACACAGTATTGCGTAGCATATAAAGTTATAAACGTAGTTTTAAAGGATTAGATACAAGTAAAAGAAGGCTCGCTTTGCGACACAAGACACAATAGACCTTTGTGGTCATTGTGGTTTG
>JAFVSF010000006.1 GCA_017503885.1 Clostridia bacterium | reverse complement strand
GTATCGACTGGAAACTTCTACTCGAATGTGGTAGTTATACAAAAGCGAAAGAACTTGGCAAAGTACGTTCTGAAGGCAAGGAATACGTTATGAAAGACGGCGACGTAGTTCTCTTTAGATTCAACGTATAATATCGTGACGTTGGGAGCGTGACGCTCCACCCATATTTTTACTTGTTTGAAGAAAATTTGCGTTGCTTTCAAAACGCTTACAATCAATATAAATCAAACTAAAAAGTCCTTGAATAAGTCGTTTAATCGACCTATCCAAGGACTTTTAATCATTTTTCTAACTCTTCGTTCAAGTTAAACCCATCTAAAAAACCTTTCTTATAATATAAACTATAGGAAGTTAAATCTTTTGCTTAGCAGCAAAATCTTTGCAAAACTATCGTTTTGCTGTAAAAACTGTTGTTTTTACACTTCAAGTTTGAAATACGGCGAAGTTTCAAACCCTTGCAAGCAAGTTTTCTACTTCTTGTATTATAAATATAAGGTTGCTAAATGTAGGTCATCTATACATTGTTTAAACTGACAAAACGTCTCGTGCAATTTTGGATATTTTATTATTTGTTCGATAAACATCTCCTCTTTTGTGCAAACTTTATCTAATGCTTGTTTATAATCTTCACAATCACAGAACGATTTAACACTTTCATTTAATAAAAACAACTCGTTAATTATTGACTGCTTTTTCATAATTCACCTCAAACTATTTATAATTATACTAGTCAATTTGACTATTGTCAAGTCAAATTGACTATTTTTTGATATAATTTTGATGAGGTTGAATATGAAAATAGAATTTGATTATAAAGTAGCATTTAAAACGAACTTAAAAACTATAAGAGAAGAAAGAGGGCTTTCTCAAAAAGACTTAGCCAGCAAACTTAACGTTCCCGTTAGCACATACGCAAACTGGGAGCAAGGCAGGCGAGAGCCTAGTATCGTTGACATTTTTAGAATTATAGAAATTTTAGAAATCGATGCAAACGAACTTTTCTCATTATAAAGCAAACGGCGTTGCGAAAAACTGCAACGCCGTTTTTTGTATTTTTAATAATTATTTAACAATTTTTAAAAATGCAAGAACTAAAATTACTATACCTGCAAGCGTATAAACTTCTACGATTATGCTTACTATTCTAAGAATCCAACCGAGAATTACACCTGCTACAGGAATCCAACCACCTAAAAGACCAGCAATCCAAATAAGTACACCTGCAACAGCAGCAACTACAAGGTAAATGATTATACCGATAATCATGCTAACGAGGTCTTTTGAATACTTAAAAGATAATGGGAAATAGTTTTTCATTTTTTTGCCTCCTTTTTATTCACCAAAGGTGTTATTTATATATTATGTATTTGCTAATATCTAGGTTATTATTCTTAACCTAATATTAAACGCTAATTGATTTAGAGCGTTACGCCCCACACTTGTTTTTTCAACTCTTACAAAGTGAGATTTAAAGGATTAGATGCGAGTTTGCCAAGGCTCGTGAGCCAGAAAAGACTTGGTAGACCTTGTTGGTCAGCAACGTGACGTTGCATCCCATTGTTTTCTTCACTCTTATAAAGCGAGTTTAAAGGTTTAGATGCGAGCACACCAAGGCTCGTGAGCCAGAAAAGACTTGGTAGACCTTGTTGGTCACCAAGGTTTTGAGGGCGAAACAGTAAACGCAGGTGTGCGAAGTATATAAGCCTTTAAAAGATTTAAAGGGGGAGAAACAAGGTAGGCAAGGCTCACAAATTGATATTGGATGGGATAGACCTTGTTGGTCATCCCAGTCAAGAGCAATTTGTAGAAACACAGCATACCGAAGTTTATACGCCTTTAAAATTAATCTTTGCGAGCAATAATATTAATATCTATCTCCAACCCCAAGTTGCCATCATTACCTTTTTCTACGGTAATCTTGCCAGACTTTTCATCTTTGATAATCTTTTTGTATTTGCCACCAACTATAATACCATTGATATCAAAACTGTATTTTTCTCTATCGATTATGTATGGTTTTACAAGGTTTGCACTTTCTTCATCAATATAACCAACGTGATGGCAAGCCTTTAAATCCCAATCGTATACGTAAACTTTAACTTTATCGCCGTCTAATAAAATACCAGTACGCTTAAACTCTTGGTCTGCATATTCGTAAACGACATCGTTTTCGTATTCTTCTTTAAGTTCGCTCATCTTTAAGCCGTCGAACTTATCAAGATAGCCAAGTTTTACACCTTGCTTAATTTCAGCGTCTAAAATGCTCTTAATTTTAATCTTTTCATCGTTAGCCTTGTCTGTACCTAAAACAGTCGTAGTATGTGAGAATATTACGTCGGCTGGGCGATATATAAGTTTTCTAGCACGCTTCGTGCAAATGTTTGCTAAAATTTCTTCAAGATTTTGAGGTGCTGTAAGTTTAAATTCATCTTTTTTAGGTGCTTCTTCCACCTTTTCTTCTTCAGCATCCTCTTCAGCCTCTTCAACAGGAGTTTCCTCTACTATTGGAGCAGGCTCTTCAACTGGAGTTTCCTCTACTACTGGAGCAGGCTCTTCAACTGGAGTTTCCTCTACTACTGGAGCAGGCTCTTCAACTGGAATTTCTTCCACTACTGGAGCAGGCTCTTCAACTGGAGTTTCTTCCACTACTAGAGCTGGCTCTTCAACTGGAGTTTCTTCCACTACTGGAGCTGGCTCTTCAGCTGGGGTTTCTTCAACTACTGGAGCAGGCTCTTCAACTGGAGTTTCTTCTACTACTGGAGCAGGCTCTTCTACTGGGGTTTCCTCTACCACTGGAGCAAGCTCTTCAACCTCTTCGTTTGCGAGTTCTTCAACCTCTTCTGCCGTACCGTCTAAACTACCCTCTTCATCTAAAGCAACTTGCATTTCTTCCTCTGACATTTCAAGAGGAACTTCTTCAACGTCAGTCTCTTCGATAGTCTCTTCAACAGGAGTTTCTTCAACCTCTTCAACAAGTTCTTCAACAGGAGTTTCTTCAACCTCTTCGATAGGGGTTTCAACTACCATTTCTTCAACGGGAGATTGTTTTTCAACCTCTTCAGTTGGTTCTTCTAAAATAGGCTCTAAAACCTCTTCTTCTATAACTTTTGGAGCAATCACGGTTGATTGCAAGCGAATTTTTGGTCTTTTTCTTTTATTATTTATATTTGCCATAGTTTTCTCCTATGCATTATTACACATTTAGTATACTTTATATAAGCTACTTTTGTCAATACTATCCCGAATATTTTTCACTTTGAACTTTAATAAGCTCACTATCGGAAAAATAATTGATTTTCATAGCATTTTTAACGTCTTCTAAAGTTTTAGATGCAACTGCCCTTGCTTTTTCGCTACCCTTTTTAAGAATTTCGTATACGGCAGGAATATCTTTTTCGTACTCTTTTCTTCTTGCTCTAATTGGAGATAAAATATCTTCAAGCACTGCATTTAAAAATCTCTTAACCTTCATATCGCCAAGACCACCTCTTGTGTAGTGAGCCTTAAGTTCGTCGAGATTTTTATATTCTGGTAAAAATCTTTCAAAATGCTCGTCGGTTGCAAACGCATCGAGATAAGTAAACACCACGTTACCCTCAAGTTTACCTGGATCTGTTACCTTGATATGGTCAGGATCGGTATACATACTCATTACACTTTGTTTAACTGCCTCTGGAGTATCTGCAAGATAAATACAGTTACCGAGCGACTTGCTCATCTTTGCCTTGCCGTCAGTTCCAGGAAGTCTTAAACAAACCTTTCTTTCAGGAAGAACAGCTTTTGCCTCGACTAAAGTTTCGCCGTAAACCGAATTGAACTTCCTAACTATTTCGTTAGTTTGTTCTATCATAGGGAGTTGGTCTTCGCCTACTGGCACGATGTTTGCCTTAAACGCAGTTATATCCGAGGCTTGGCTTATTGGATAAGTGAAAAAGCCTACTGGAATACTCGTTTCAAAGTTTCTCATTTGAATTTCGTTTTTAACCGTTGGGTTACGTTAAAGTCTTGATACTGTTACGAGATTCATATAATAAAAAGCAAGTTCTGTAAGTTCTGGTACTTGTGATTGTATAAATATCGTAACTTTTTCGGGATCTAAGCCACAAGAGAGATAGTCAAGTGCAACCTCGATAATATTTTGTCTTACCTTTTCGGGATTTTCAGCATTATCTGTTAACGCTTGTGCATCGGCTATCATAACGTACATTTGGTCGTAATCGCCTTGACGCTGAATTTCTACCCTTCTTGAAAGCGAGCCAACGTAATGTCCTACGTGAAGTCTGCCCGTTGGCCTATCGCCCGTTAAAATAATTTTTGCCATATTTTTCTCCTAAAGATTTTCTGAAATTTCCACTATTTTTCTAAGTCTATGATTTAAACAACTCTTTGTGATTTTTAACTTGTCAGCAAGTTCGGATAAAGTTAAATTTTTATTTTTTAGCCTTGCTTCGGCTACGACTCGCAATTTGTCTGGAAGTTCTTTAACACCCATTACTTGGTCTATTTTATTAACTGCGTTTATTTGTTTAGCAGATGCACCCATTTGCTTTGACATATTTGAAATTTCGCAGTTCAATTTACGATTATAATTATTTTTTTCTTCTTTTAGCGTTGCTAGTTTTGCAATTTTTTCAACTGCGTTATTAGCACCCATTACTGCTAAAAGTTCGGCTATTTCATCAATAGTTTTTAAATAAACTATAAACGTATCCTTTCGCTCTATTAGTTTTGGCATTAAATAGACTTCGCTTAATATTTCGCAAAAGTCGGTTGCCGTTTGATAATTCGTAAACACAAACTCCAAATGATATCCAGTAGTTGAACTGCCGTCGGATTTTGGAAGAGTAACGCTACCACTACCTAAAAACGCACCTCGTATATACGAGGCTTTACAACAATCGTCTTCTACCGTTTCCCAATTTATATTTAATTTTATATTTGCTCCGTCTTCATCTACCTCGATAATTCCAAGGTCTATCAAAAGAAAAATGCTGTTTTCTTCTATACAAGAAAACGTAGTGCGTTTTTTCCTCCTAGGCTTGTCCACCATGCTTTCAATCTTTGGCGTAAGTCCGTAAAGAGAGGTTATAACCTTAGAAATTTCTCTTGCAGTTTCTTCAATATCGGTAGCCATTTCTATACCGATATTTCCACCCCTAACGCCTACCGAACCTGCAGTCCTTAAAAATGCAGAAAGCAGTGCCTTTTTGCAACAGAGCGAGGTGTGTTCAATTTTTAAAATCTCTGATTTTACCTCTTCAGAAAAATTCATCTCACTCTATTCCTTTTTGTTTTTTTAACTCGGCAAATCGCAAGGTTGGCACTCTGCCGTCTACGTTCATAATTCTTTCCGTTGGGAAATTTACCCTTTTCAAAAGGTCTTCAAAAAGTGCCGTATCGCCTATTCTTTCAACCGAGTGCGCATCGCTATCAAGCACAAAATTAACGCCCGTATCAATAACCCCTTGCCACTCTTCGTCAGTAAGAGGATTTTTCTTGGTGCTTATTTCAAACAGAGTGCCGTAATCTGCACAAGCTTTTGCAACTTCCACTGCATTACACGCACATCCGTAGCCAACGTGAGTTAAAACGTCGATAGGATTATTTTTTACAGCGTTTACGTAACACTCGGTATTGTATTTTATAAGCTTGTCCGATGCCTTTGTCTTAAATTTGTCGTGCCACATATTCTTAAGAAGCAACTTGTTAACATCGCCAAGCGATTTATACATAATAAACTTATGCACACCTGCCAAAACCACGTCTAGTTTAGCATAGTCCGTAGGTTTAACGTCTATCGTACCGTCTTTTCCTCGAATATTAGACTCTATTCCCAAAAGGACTTTTACACCTGTTTGCTTTTCGGCATTGTCGCACTCGATACGCATTTTGTCAAGTTTTCTTCTACGCATGCCAAAGGCAGGATGCGAAAAACCATGGTCGGTAATCGCTATCCCTTCTACGCCTTTTTCCTTTGCAGAAATTGCGTTTTCTAATATGCTCCCCTTGCCGTGACTATAAGTCGTATGGGTATGTAAATCAAGTGTAATCTTCATCCTTAAATTTACCTAAATATTCTATTTCCTCTTGCAGTAAAATACCACATTTTTCTTTTACTGTTTGCTTGATATATGCAATTAATCGCCTTATATCGCTACTTTTTGCATTTTGGTCGGCTAATATAAAGTTTGCATGACGCTCCGAAACCCTTGCCGTGCCTAGTTTAAAACCTTTTAAGTTGCAACCTTCTATTACCTTGCCTGCATAGTAGCCGTCGTTTTTAAAAACACTGCCACAAGACCTGCCTTTTGGTTGCTTATTTTTTCTTAATTTTATAAAATATTCTGCCTTGCTTTCGGATTGATCGTACTCAACGTTTTCAAGATTAAAGCAAACGGATATTACCATATCTTTATTAACCTTAAACCGACTGGTGCGATAACCAAATTCGCAATCTGCAAAACTATAAATCCCACTAGACGATACGACGTAAGACACGTAGTCGCCCACGTTTTTGCCAAAACATCCAGCGTTCATTGTAACTATTCCACCTACGCTTGCAGGAATTCCGTTTAAAAATTCAACCCCACCCAAACTATTGTAAAGTGCTTGTTTTAAAAAATCGCAAACTTTTTCTCCAGCGTAGCACGTTACCAAATTGCCGTTTATTGAAATACCTTTAAGATTGTCGGTAGAAATTAACACGCCGTCATAACCACTATCGGAAACAAGCACGTTAGACCCAGCACCTAAAATCGAATAATCTACGTCTTGACTTTTTATAAAGTCTATAGCCGTTCTTGCTTGCTCGATAGAATTTGGGAAGACTGCTAATTTTGCCAAACCTCCCGTTTTGTAAGTGTTTTTATCTTTAAGACTGTATTTTTGCTTACACAAAATACCGCTTTTATTGAAAAAATCGACAAAATGCTCCACGTTGAACATTATGCTCCCTCCTATTTTACTATAAATTTGCCATTATTACAAGCGTTTTAACATATTTTTAAAATCTAACAAACTATTGTTTGTTATATTATTACTACTTGCAGTAGAAATCATTTTATTTATCGACGTGCTATCGGTATACGGGCTAATTGTGTATTCAACGTTATTAAAGTTTACCCTAG
>JAFVSF010000056.1 GCA_017503885.1 Clostridia bacterium | reverse complement strand
TGCGATGCGTTAAAGGCAGCAGGCGACGAATTCGTAAATATTTATCTCAACAGCTCTATATCGCCCTGTGTTATAAAACCGTATTCAGGCGAGGAATATCTCTATTTAATTCTTCCTATACGAATTAATTCTTAAAAATTATATAAATAGGCAATAATTAAAGTTGACAAACAAAGGTAAAAAAAGTATAATTGCAAAGCGAGTGTTTTAAATAAACACTTAATAAGTATAATAAAAAATATAAAAATATAAAGGAAGTACTATCATGAAAAGAACTTATCAACCAAAAAAGAAAACCAGAAATAAGGTTCACGGCTTTAGAAAGAGAATGTCTACTACTAGCGGAAGAAAGGTATTAAAGAGAAGAAGAAATAAAGGTCGTAAGAGACTTACTTACTAAGATAAATTGATTTACAGATTAAAAAGGCAAAGCGATTTTGACAAGCTTTTCCAAAAGGGAAAAAGGGCTTACGCAAAGTCGCTTATGATGCTTTACACAAAATCTAACAATTTAAAAATAGGATATTCGCTTAGTAAAAAACACGGAAAAGCTGTACAAAGAAATAGAATAAAAAGGCTTCTTCGTGCCGCTACGAGAGAAGTTTTTAAAGACTTAAATATAAGTTATAACATAGTTTTTCTTCCTAAAGTAAAGGAAGAATATTCTTTTAGTGAATACGTAAAAGATATGACATATCTTGTTAAAAAGGAAAGCCTTAAATGAGATTTTTAAACAAGTTTTTTATAAAAATTTTAAAATTTTATAAAAAATATATATCTGCAGGGCTACGTTCTGGATGTATTTTTAGGCCAACTTGTAGTATTTATGCAATCGAGGCGTTAGAAAAGCGAAATTTCTTTGTAAGTATTGGGCTTATTATTTGGAGAATACTTAGATGTAATTCTTTAAATAAAGGAGGGTTTGACCCTGTTCCTGACAGCCCGTCTGTTTTAAAATGGATAATTTAGTTAAAACTATTTTTATATAGTTAATTTTATTTTTCTATAATCTAAATAGCAAAAAACTTATAAAAAATTATCCTAAATTAATTTAATATTTATAAAAAAAAGAGTAAAACGTTAGTTTATACTCTGTTTTTGCTATAAAAAGGAGAATAATGGGTCTTTTTAACTTATTAGCAACCTTACCTTCTTTTGGTAACCTAGGAGAAGTTAGTTTAAAACACGAATGGATTTGTAAAATTATTGGTGCTTTAATTAATTTTGTAGGCGACGTAGGTATTGGTATTATTTTATTCACTGTTATTTTAAAGCTTCTAACTCTTCCTCTTGATATTTATTCAAGAGCATCTACGAAGAAAAATAGCCTTAAATTAGAGTTGATGAAAGATGATCTTGAAAAACTTAAAAAGCAATATAAAAATAACGAAAGACTTTATCAGCAAAAAATGATGGCCCTTTATAAAAAGAACGGCTATTCTGCTTTTTCTGCATGTCTTCCAACCCTTGTAACCCTTATATTCTTTATAATAGTTATAGGTGCTTTTAATAACTATTCACGCTTTGCCGATAAAGAGGTTTTCAACCAAATGGGTAAAGCCTACGATACTTGTTTAGAAAGTAAAGTTAAAGAAGGCATATTGTATAAAGAAGATGGTAAAGAGTTTTATTATTTAAATTATAACGTTGCTTTAGATGAAAAAGGTTTTTCAGAGTTTTTTACTGAAAAAGAAGAAGAGGGAAATAAACACTTAAATAGTCATTACGAACTTGACTTTGCAAAATTTTCGGCAGAAAATTCAGCACTTCTTACTAAATATACAAATTATCAAGCATATTTAAAAGATGGCAAGTTAAACGTAGAAAACCAATCTTTACTTAGTATTTTAAATACGTGCACGTATACTTATATAATAACTACAGAGTTAGAGCTTACTGACGAGCAGGTAAAAGATTACGTTAAAAAAGACGGTGAAAATTATTTTATATCTAACTTAAAAACTTTTGACGAAAAGTTTAATTCTGTGTATATTGAGCCTAATGCAGAGGGAGTATACGTTGTAAATTACGATAACGTTTTATCAAATAGCGAAATAAACGGTGCTTTTACTAAAAAAGCAGAAAGATTTATTTGCGACAGTTTATTAGAAGTTATCGGAAATGAATATTTAAACGAAAAAATTAGACCAGAGGCAAGACAAGCGTCTGCTAAGGCATACGAAGAAAACAAATCTTCTTCTAAACTTTTCCCTTGGGTTAAAAACCTTTGGGTAGTAGATAGCCCAAACAAGTATGCTCTTCCTATAAAAACAGACCTTGAAAAATCACTTGGTACTGAAAATATGGGTAGTTTGTTACAAGATGAAGTTTATAACGAACTTACTTATAATTTAAAGGCAGAGTATCAACAAAAGGGCTTTGGAAAGGGTAACGGATTATTTATTTTAGTTGCACTTTCAATACTCACTATGCTTGGTTCTACTTTAATTATGAACAAGCAACAAAAAACGCAAATGCAATTATCGTCGGTTGACGGTGAAAATTCACAAGCAGCGTCTACTCAAAAAATGATGACGTGGATGATGCCGATTATGTTTGGTGTATTTGCATTTATTTATTCTTCTGCGTTTTCTATTTATATGATAACGAGTTCACTCCTCTCTACGGGATTTACCTTGCTTATTAATTTCTTTGTAGAAAGAGCGTTTAAAAAACAAATTGAAGAAATTGAAAAACAAAAAGCAGAAAAAATTAAGTACGGAAAAAGAAGATAAGCAATAAGGAGACAAAAATGGCTGAATTTTTAGGTAAGACCATAGAAGAGGCAATAGAACTTGGTCTTAAAACTCTCGGTTTAGAAAGAGATAATGCCGAGATTAACGTTTTAGAAGAGCCTGTAAAAGGATTTTTAGGCTTAGGTGGAAAAAAAGCAAAAGTAGAAGTAAGTGCAAAAAAGACTGATGGCGAAAGAGCATCTGCATTTATTAGTGGTCTTTTTGAACTTATGGAAGTTAACGCTAAATGTAATTTAAACGAAGAGGGCGAAAAAATTATTATCGACGTTATAACCGACAATTCTTCTTCTATAATCGGTTATAGAGGCGAAGTGTTAGACGCTCTTCAAAGTTTAGCAGGAGCAGTTGCAAATACTGGAAGAGAAGATTATAAACGTGTTGTAATAGACTGCGAGGGCTATAGAGAAAAGAGAGAAGAAACTTTAAAATCTCTTGCTCAAAAACTTGCTGCAAAGGCTGTTAGAACTGGTAGAAAGGTTGCTTTAGAGCCAATGAACCCATACGAGAGAAGAATTCTTCACTCTGCTCTTTCAGACTCTACAGAGGTTAAAACCCAGTCTGAAGGTAAAGAGCCAAACCGTTTCGTAGCAATTATTCCTAACAACTTAAAGCCTTTTGATAAGGATAGAAAGTTCGACGACCGTCGTGGTGGTAAGGGTGGTTACAACAAAGGTGGTAGAAAAGACGATAGAAGAGCTAATAGAGAATCTGCTCCACGTCAACCAAGACCAAAGACAAGTGGTTTTGGAACGTTTTTAGGTAATAGTTTAAAGGACGGCGACGCAGAATAATAAATTTAAAGGCGTATAAACTTCGGTATGCTGTGTTTCTACAAATTGCTCTTGACTGGGATGACCAACAAGGTCTATCCCATCCAATATCAATTTGTGAGCCTTGCCTACCTTGTTTCTCCCCCTTTAAATCTCACTTGATAAGGGTAGAGAAAGCAATGGGATGCAACGTCATGTTGCCGTCACGTTGCCGTCACGTTGCCTCGTATCTAACCCTTTAAATTTAATCAGTCATACGTTGTGACATAGCTTAATTAAAATTAACTCGGCTTATTTTAAGTCGAGTTTTTTTGTGCTTTTTAAAACCATTTTTCTTTAAAAATCAAGCAATAAATATTAGTTTAGTATTACTCTTTTTTTTTGTCAGAACAATATTGACAAACAGTAATATATATGATAAAATTTTAGAAAAAGGAGGGCTCTTATGAAAAATATTTCAATGAAAATACTAATTATTTGTTTATTGTTAGCATCTGCGTTTTTTATTTTTTCGTGTAATGAAGATAAAGAGTCTAACCTTTTAGATAGTGAAAAATATTCTTTTAAAGAAAGCGTTTTGGAAAGCGAAATTCATAAACCTTATCAATTATTCTATAAAGAAATTGAAAAAGACGGCAATTATGAATACGTAGTTACAGGCATTGAGGTAACCGAAGATTCTCACGTTGAAATACCGTCTACTTATAACGGCTATCCCGTAACTAAAATTGAAGGATATGCCTTTAAAAAAACTGCCACTAACGGAAGCGAGCATATAATAAGCGTAGTAATTCCAGATAGCGTAACAGCGATAGGCTATAATCCATTTCAAGATTGCAAAAATTTAATTAGCGTTACGATAGGAGATGGGCTTGAATCGTTCGGGTTAATGTTTGATGGTTGTACCAGTTTAGAAACCTTAAAATTAGGTAAAGGTATAAAATATATTGGAGCAAGAAATTTTCCTTATAACATTAAAAATATAATAATATCTGAGGAAAATCCTACCTTAAAAACGATAGATGGCAATGTATATTCAAAAGATGGAAAAAACATAAAATTTTACAGCAGAGGCAAAATAGAGGAGCAATTTTATTTACCTGACGGCGTTACAAATATTGACGCAAATTCTTTTTATAATTGCAAAAATTTAAAGAAGATAATAATAAATAAAAACGTAGAAGTTATAGATGACTACGCATTTTTCGGCAATGACAATTTAGAGAGTTTTGAGGTTGATGAAGAAAACGAGTTTTTTAAAGAAATAGACGGTAATTTATATACTAAAGACGGCTCAACCCTTTTAGAATGTGCTATTGGCGATAAAGCAGAATCTTTTGTAGTGCCCGCCTCTTTGAAAAAAGTAAAAAACACTGCATTTTCAAGTTATCCAACGATAAAAAATATATACGTAACCGATTTAAGAGCATGGTGCAAAATAGATGGAATTGCCTTTCTCACCAATTATACAAGGGCAGAAAAATTCTTTTTAAATGGAGAATTAGTAAGCGAAATAGTAGTGCCAGATAGCGTTACCTCTTTAAAAAGCTACGTTTTTGCTAACTTTACAAACATAGAAAGCGTTGATATAGGCGATGGCGTAACAGTTATTGAATATAATAGTTTTTACCAAAATAGCAACGTAAAAAGGCTTAAAATTGGCAAATGCTTAAAAGAGATAGAGACTATATCACAACTTTATTTTCTTGAACGTATAGACGTTGACGTAGATAACCCGTTTTTTAAAGCAATAGACGGCAACCTTTATTCAAAAGATGGAAAGACTATTGTTTTATACACGGATAAAGTTCAAGAAGAGTTTACCATGCCAAGCGGAGTAGCAATAGTTGGGGCAAATGCCTTTTATAAAAGTCCAGTAAAAAAAGTTTATTTCCCAGATGGGTTAGAAAGAATCGAGGTGCGTGCCTTTGCATTTTCTAATATAGAAAGTATTGAAGTGCCGGAAAGCGTAACTTATATGGGGACATACGCCTTTTCTAGTTGTAACGAATTAAAGAGCGTTGTAGTTAATAGCAAAAATGTAAGCCTTTACGACAACATTCATAATCCGTTTGAAGGGACAAAAAATATAGTAAGTATAACGATTCCTGCAAACTTGATGACCAGACTTCCTACGGACAATATTGAGTTTGCCCGTATAACGTCGGGCGAAATTGTAAAAGACGTATTTGCTCGCTCAGAAAAACTTCAAACTCTTATAGTAGACTTTGGCGTAACCAAGATCGGTGATTATACGTTTATGGCTTGCAAAAATTTAAAAACTGTAAAAATTAACTGTCCTATAATTGGAAACACGGCATTTTCGGGTTGCACAAGCATAGAAGAAATAGATCTTGGCGAAGAGGTTGTGAGCATTGGAGATTACGCTTTTTCGGGCTGTGTAAGTGCTACAAAAATTAGGCTTAGAGATAAGGTTCAAACAGTGGGCGTATACGCATTTTCTTATTGTAGCAGTGCGTTTGGTATAATAATTGGAAGTGCTGTGGAAAGCATAGGTAGCAGTGCTTTTAGAGGATGCTCCGACTTGTCTGTAATATATTATAAAGGCTCTTTGGAAGAGTTTAACAATATAGTAATAGGTGAACTAGGGAACGAAGACCTAGTAAATGCAGAAAGATATTATTACGTTGAAAACGAAGAAGACGTGCCACTGGACAACGGAAACTACTGGCACTATCCTATTGGCAGTCAAGACTACGTAATAATATGGGGAAAAGACGATATATTTGCGGAAAACTAAAAAAAGCGAGGGCAAAGCCCTCGCTAATTTATTGTTTGCGTTTTTGTTACTCTCGTGCTAATTTTAAAAACAAGAGAGAAAACATGCAAACAGGGATTTAGAAATTTGAAGTATTTCAATTTTTTTAAAAAATTATAGACATACTTGAATTTTTATTTATAGATTAGTTTATTATATCAAAAAAAGATAATTATAAAAAAATTTGAGTAAACAAAAACACGACTTATGAAGCGAACGCAAAAGTCGTGTTTTATAAATTATTAAATTTTAAATCTTTCTAAACAGAGCGAAAGAAAGCCCATTTATTTTATAAAACCTATTCCGCCAACTATATATCCAAAAAGACAAATGCATGCTAAAGTACTAAAGATTATACATAGAGCAAGAAATATGTTTATATATTTATCAAGAGTAGAAGAATTTTTTGCTCTATCGTATAAAAAATACATCCCAATAGCTATTGCTCCAAAAATAATTGCAAGAACGTGTGCAAAACCACAAGTGGCAAGAAATTTTATCATAAGTTCACC
>JAFVSF010000055.1 GCA_017503885.1 Clostridia bacterium | reverse complement strand
GTTAGCAACAGTTATATTATTTCAAATGCACCAGCTTACGTAACGACGACTGCTACAAATTTCAAGAAAGTTCCTACTTTGTATGCAACGTATGATGAAATGTTAGCGGCAGGAAACGATTATACTTCTTTTGATTCTAACTATTGGGATACAACGACTTATGGTGTTCCAGTATGGAAAACGTTGATAGAAGATTTTAGCTTATAAAAAAGGAGATTTATGAAAAAAACCCTTAGTTTCTTACTTTCTTGTCTATTGTTATTTGCTTGTGCTTGTAGCAGTGGAGTCTCTTCCGATTCATTTTCGTTGGATGACTCATCTTTGGTTTCTGAATCGGAAGTGTTGAGTTTTGCAATCAAAAATGCGTATGAAGGCGAAACGGTAGATTTACTAAATGAAAATCTACGTGATTATTTATCTTTGACGGATGAAAGTAAAATTGCAATGTTTTTACGTTCTCGTATGGGGCAAGATTATAGTATCAGTAAAGCCATGCGAATAGAATGGGAAGGGGGTAAATCTCCTTACGTTGTTACTGTAGCAACGGATTCTAATTGTACTCAAAAGATTCAATCAAAGACTTTTTATGCTCAAAACTGTTATTTTGATGCGAGAATATTTTTGCCGGGGCATACTTATTATTATAAAGTGACGGATGCAGACGGCAACGAAACGGAAATCGACTCGTTTGCAGTAATGCAAGCTCCGAGAATTATAACGGTTTCAGGCGTGAAAAACGTTCGTGATATTGGTGGTTGGGAAACGGAGGATGGTCGCCATATTGCTTATGGAAAACTCTTCCGTGGAGCACACTTAGACGATATTACGGATGGTGGAAAAGAAGTACTGTGGTCTTTAGGAATTAAGACGGACTTAGATTTTAGAACGTCAACAGAAGCGAATAGTGCAACGCAAAGCCCTGTTTCTGACCTCGTATACGAACGAATATCCATTACTTTATTTGATCGTATTTTTGATAAAGGTAGTCAAGATTTAATTAGAAAGGCAATGGTGTATTTCAGTGATGAAAGCCATTATCCCATTTATTATCATTGTAGAGCTGGGGCAGATCGTACGGGTACGATTACTTTCCTTTTGAATGGGCTTTGCGGAGTGTCGTTTGAGGATCTTACAAAAGATTTTGAATTGACGTCCTTTTTTGGTACGGGTAGCCGTTGGCGTTCTGCCATTGAAGTAGATGCCGGTATTGCTTATTTTACGGAAGATGGCATTATGAACCCTGCATACGATAATTACGTTGCTTGGAATAAACTGTATATGGAAATGATGTCTAGATATGGTCAAGAAAGTGGTAAACTATCTGATGCGATTGCCGCATATTTGTTAGATATCGGCGTTACAGAAACCGAGATTGAAAATATTCGCAGGATACTGCTTGATTAATCAACTATTTAAGTTTATAATATACCCGTCGGATTGGTTGATTCTGACGGGTATAAATCTAATGAAGCATTTAATAAAATGAGAGGATAATGGGCAGATGAGACATTGTTTTTTGCGATTTCCCAACTTTAAATTAAAAGCATTGACGCTTAGTTATGATGACGGAGCAATTTTTGATAAAAAGTTAATTGAAATTATGTCAAAATATGCTTTAAAAGGAACGTTTAATCTTAATTCGGGATTATTTGCGTTAGAAGAAGGTGGACGTTGTTTAACACAAAAAGAAGCGTTTGCTTTATATACGCAATCAGGTAATGAGGTTGCAGTTCACGGCGTAAAACATTTACCTTTGACGGAGTTAAATAGTGCACAAGCGTTGGGTGAAGTCCTTTTAGATAGACAAAATTTAGAGAAAATCTTTCATAAACTCGTACATGGTATGGCGTATTCATACGGAATTTATAATGACTCTGTTGTCGAAATTGTACGCTCGTGTGGAATTAATTATGCTCGTACGGTGAATGATAGCGAAGGCTTTGCTATTCCAACTGATTGGTTAAGATTAGAACCGACTTGTCATCACCGAAATCCAAAATTGATGGATTTGGCACACTCTTTTTTAGAAGAGCAAGAGGGTGGTTATTGGAGAAAAATTCCAAAATTATTCTATTTGTGGGGACATAGTTACGAGTTTGAAGATAATAATGAATGGCATATCATAGAAGATTTTGCAAAATTAGTGGGCAATCGTGATGACGTTTGGTATGCAACAAACGGGCAAATCTACGATTACGTACAGGCATACCATAATCTTCAATTTAGTGCAGAGGGAAACTTTGTTTACAATCCAAGTGCAATTGACGTATATATATGTTATTTGGGCAGAGAATATAAGATTCCTTCAGGTGAAATGGTGAATTTGGAAGCATTATAAAAAGAAAAATATTATGAAAAATACAATTAATAAAACTGAAAAAGACCGTTTTATCCAAATTGCCGCAGGCGGAAAAAAGATGAACGGCGAAGTAAAGCGTATGGCTGAAATACAGCCGTTACCTATCAATCGCCTTGTTTTACAGTCACAAAAAACGCAATTTGGCATAAATATGCCAACCTTTAATGAGGGAAAAGCCTATGAAGGCTTTTTGAAAGAAAAAGCAGATCTTCGCAAATATTATGCTCCATACTTAGAAAATCACGCACGAAGCGTAAAAGAAAACTCCTTGTTTATCAACGACTTTTCCTATCGCAAGGAAACGGAAGAGGACAAGCAAGATTTTACGAGCGTGTTAAAAGGTGAGGGTAAATGGGAGCAAGTGAAAATTCCTCACTACGTAGGACCTGACGGCAGATGGAACGCTTTTTATCGTACTGAACTTTATATAGAGAAAAAAGAGGGGGGAAAATACTATCTCTTTGATTTTGAGGCTGTTGATTATATTGCAGAAGTGTACGTAAACGGCAGAATGGCAGGTCGCCACGAAGGCTTTTTTGCTCCGTTTAGCGTAAATATCACAGACTATATTCACGAGGGTAAGAATATCTTGCTTGTCGTTGTTAAAAACGACGTGACGAGTACGGCTGTAACGATAGACGGCTACGCCCATTATGGGGATAAAATTTATGGTGCAACGCATTTTGGCTACGACGAGCCGAGCCTTGGTTGGCATCATTGTCCTGCTGGGGCAGGAATCTTTGGAAAAGTTAAAATGGCAGTGGTAGATACTAGTCGAATTACGGATATTTTCGTTCAGCCTAATATTGATAAAGGTGAAATTACCGTTCATACCACCGTTTTTAGTTATGCTTATAAAACGTTAAAAGGCAAGGTTTCCTATACTCTTGAAGGTAGGAATTTTAAAGAAACAGTCTTTGAAAACGTTGAAGGTAAAGTAGATCCGTTTACGGTAGACGAAAACTATTTAACGGAAAAATTTACTATACCTAACTATAAATTATGGACGCAAAAAACGCCGTATTTATACGAGCTTGCAGTAAGCTTATATGATGAAAACGGCAACGTGTTGGATGAAAAACAAACGCATTTTGGCATGCGCAAGTTCCATATGGACGAAAACAGCACTCCAAAGGGTGCGTTCTATCTCAATAACGAGCGTATTATTTTGCGTGGAACGAACGAAATGGGGCATTTACCCCTTTGCGTGATGCGTGGGGATTACGAGCAACTCATCGACGATATTTTGATTGCGAAAGTGGCGAATTTAAACTTCTATCGCATGACGCAACGCCCCGTACACGATGAAATTTATACCTATTTTGATATGCTTGGTATGCTTTGTCAAAGTGATTTTCCTCTATTTTCATACTTAAAGCCTAGTGCAGTTGGCGAGGCTTTGAAACAAGTTCGAGAAATGGAAATTCACACACGCAATCATCCGTCTGTCATAGTGGAAACCTTTTGCAACGAAACGTTGGATAAAACGGCCTGGGGAAAAGAACAGTACAATTTGTCTAGATACGAAATTGAAAAATTCTTTAATGCTGCAAAAGAAGTGGTGGAAATATACAATCCCGAACGTGTGATTAAATATTGCGAGGGGGATTATGCTCCCTTGCTTGAAACGCATGGTATTAGCGATTTCCATTGTTATACCTATTGGTACGTATCGCACGGTATGCCGAGTGGAAAATTACAAAAAGGGTACTTACCACCTATACGCCCCGATTGGATGACGGGTTGTGGAGAGTTTGGCGTAGACGGTTTGGATAGGTGGGAATTGATGCAAAAATACTGCCCAAAGGAATGGCTTCCTTTATCGCAGGATGAACCTTGGTCACCAAAACCGATTGCTAAAGAACAATGCTACGTACTGCACGGCGATTTCTTCCCAGAACAAAACACGGCGAGGGAATGGATAGAAGCAAGCCGAGAGTGGCAGAAAAAAGCGATTAAGGACTACGTGCATATTTTACGCCGTAGAGTCGATTATATAGAAAGTACTGCAGTGCATTTACTTATAGACGCATGGCCTTGTGGTTGGACGAAAACGCTCGTAGACGTGGATAGAATTCCAAAGCCTGCTTATTATGCGTTCAAAGAGGCTAATATTCCAGTTCGTATCAGTTTACGCCGAGATAAACACGTTGTGTATGCAGGCGACACTTTGACAACCGAACTTTATGCTTTAAACGATACGGCAAAAGACGTAGACGTAAAGGCGAAGGTTAGCGTGTATTTTAACGGTGAAGAAATTGAATCTTATGCGACTGAAAATACGGCTAAGAGAGTAGCGTGTACTTATATAAGTGAAATTTTGACAAAAATTCCCGAAGATAAAACGGGAACAGTTAAGGTGGTTGCAAGGCTTGAAAACGCCAACGAAATTACCTATGATGAAGTTGAGTACGTCGTAAAAGAGAAAATTGCCAAAGCACAAAAAATACCAACGCTATTAGGCGAGCGAGTTCAGTGTGTAAAACGTATATGTGAAGGTAGTCAAACAGGCGAGATTATTTTTGCCGACGACGATTATTTTGTCGAGAATCAACAAGAATTAGAAAAGAGGGCTGAAGAGGGTTGCAGATTGATAGTTGTCACGAATAAGCCTTTGCATATTCTTGGGGAAGATATTATTTTCCGTGTGCATACTTTGGAAGAAGAAGTGCGTGCGAATAATTTTGTTGCAAGAAGTGAAACGAGTAAGTTTACAAAAGAATTCGCAGAAATGGATTTCAAAAACTTCTACAATGCAAGGAAAGATTATCAAGATTTGACTGCTTGGTTTAAGTTTGAATGGTCAGAAAGCGAGGAAATTCTTTACACTTTTGAGGATACTAACAATCCGAAATATGCCTTGCATAAGAAACATAAAATGATTGCCGCCTTGAAAAAACACGGCAAAGGGGAAGTGATTTTGACAACGCTCTCTTGTTTAGACGGATGTTTAGGGTGCAATCCCGCACTTGATAAGTTGATTGTCAATCTTATCGAAAAGGAATAAGGAGATAAATAATATGAAAGAAATCGAGTGGCGTGGGTTTAAGGGTTATGAATTTGAGTTTGAGGGTTTGCCAGCAAAGTTAATAAAGCCTAGCTGTAAACCCAATGGGAAATGGCTATTGAAGGCAGAATATTTCGACGCATTTCCCGAGACCGAAATTGAACTTTTAAACCGAGGTTGGCATTTGGCATACAACCAAAATCATAATCGATGGGCTGAAGATTTAGATTTAGAAAGAAAGTCTAAATTTTTAAAATATATTCCTCAAGCCTTTGGTTTGGAAGAGAAATGCGTGTTAGTAGGAATGAGTTGTGGGGGCTTATACTCTGTAAAACTTACGGCGTTAAACCCTGAACTCGTGCGAGGTATTTATTTGGATGCACCTGTTATGAATTTGCTTAGTTGCCCTGGAAATTTAGGCAAAGCAAACGGCGTTCCATTTGAAGAGTACAATCATTTTACAGGCAGAACTCTTGTAGACATGTTGAGTTATAGAGAACATCCTATTGACAAAATGCACGTTTTAGCAGAGTATAAAATTCCCATCGTAATGGTTGCAGGGGATAGTGATAGCGTTGTTCCGTATGATGAAAACGGAGCGTTGCTTGAAAGGTATTATAAACAATGTGGTTTGCATATTGACGTATTTATAAAAGAGGGGGCAGATCATCATCCGCACGGCTTGGAAAATCCTTGTATCGTGGCGAATATCATTGAAAAATTTTAGGGAGAACGGTTTATGCAAATGACGTTTCGTTGGTACGGCGAAGGAAACGACCGTATCAAATTATCTGATATTAAGCAAATTCCTGGTGTGAAAGGTATTGTGTGGGCTTTGCACGATAAAATGCCAGGTGAAATTTGGGAAGAAACAGAGATAGCTGAAGTTAAAAGACAATGCGAGGAGTATGGCTTTAATATTGACGTGGTGGAATCGGTCAACGTCCACGACGATATTAAAATCGGTTTGCCTACGAGAGATAAGTATATTGAAAATTACAAGCAAACCATTCGCAACCTTTCCAAGTATGGAGTCAAGGTAATTTGTTATAATTTTATGCCGATTTTTGACTGGACAAGAAGCAACCTTTTCCATGAAGTAGGGGACGGCTCTACAGCGCTTTTCTATGAAAAGAATATGATTCAAGACGATTACAATGCGATGGCACAGTATATTCTTAACTTTACGGAAAAGTATAATATGACTTTCCCGGGCTGGGAACCCGAGCGTATGGCTAAGTTGGATGAGTTGTTCAAGGCTTACGCACCCGTAACCAAAGAAAAGCTTTGGGAAAATCTCAAATATTTCTTGGAAGCAATTATGCCTACTTGTAGAGAGTGCGATATAAAAATGGCTATTCATATGGACGATCCACCTTGGGATATCTTTGGCTTACCTAGACTTTTAGTGGACGAGCCTAGTATTGACCATTTTTTAAAAATGGTAGATGACAAGTACAACTGTCTTACGCTTTGTTCGGGAAGTTTAAACGCAAACCCTAACAACAACGTAGCAGAAATTGTAAGAAAACATTGTGATAGAATAGCTTTTGCTCATATTCGTAACGTAAAACATTTTCCAAATGGCGACTTTTCAGAAGCAAGCCATAGGGATTGCGATGGCGATACGGGGATACTTGAAATTTTAAAAGCATATCACGATTGTGGCTTTGATGGATATATTCGCCCCGACCATGGTAGACATCTTTGGGATGAAGGTCCAGGAAAAGTGCGTCCTGGTTATGGGCTATACGACCGAGCTTTGGGCATCATGTATATGCTTGGCGTATGGGATATGTTGGATAAATTGAAAAGTGAGGGTAAATTAAAATGAAACTTGAAAATAAGGTAATCGCCATTACAGGTGCAGGTGGTATTATTTGCAGTACGTTTGCAAAAGAACTTGCAAAAGAAGGTGCAAAAGTTGCTCTTCTTGATATTAACTATGAGTCTGCGAAACAGTTTGCAGACGAAATTGGGGATAATGCTATTGCAATCCATTGTAATTGCTTAGATAAAGAAAGTATTGTTCAGGCAAAAAAGGAAATGAACGAGAAGTTTGGCTTGGTAAATTTCCTTATCAACGGTGCTGGTGGGAATAATCCAAGGGCAAGCACCGACAACGAAACAATGACGCCCGATTTAGATGGTGTAAAAGATTTCTTTGCTTTGGAAGAAAGTGGATTGAAATTCGTGTTTGATTTAAACATTACAAGTGCGTTTTTGGTAACGCAAGTGTTTGCTAAGGATATGATTAAAACAGGTGGTAATATTATCAATATTTCGTCTATGAACGCATATAGACCACTTACCAAAATTCCTGCATATAGTGCGGCAAAGGCAGGTATTTCTAACTTTACGCAATGGCTTGCAGTCCATTTTGCACCTTGTAATATCCGTTGCAATGCGATTGCTCCAGGGTTCTTTGTAACTAACCAAAATAGGGCTCTTCTTTTCAATGAAGACGGAACTCCTACTGCAAGAACTGGCAAGATTTTGGCGGCAACGCCGATGAAGAAGTTTGGGGAAATTTCCGACCTTATCGGTACACTTATGTGGCTTGCTGACGATAACGCAAGTGGTTTTGTAACAGGGGCAGTAATTCCTGTTGACGGTGGATTCTCTGCTTATAGTGGGGTATAAGGCTACAAACGTTACTATGTTAACAAATTTTTGAAAAGTGTATCCCCCGAATTATTAGTGTTGTTAAGGCGTTTAAAGGTTAAAAATTTGCCAATGAAAGCCTTTTGAGATATTCAAAAAGTTTAAGTCTGTAATATCTACGTTTAAAACAAACTAATTTTAAAAATGTGTTATACTTAATATGCAAGTCAAGTTGTTGTAGTTAATTTAGGATAAAGTTTGGGTGAATATTACGTTATTATCATTTACCATAATTTTTTGGTTCAAGTTGCATAATGTGAAGGGCACCAAAATAACAGGCAAGGTTTTTCCTTGCTTGTTATTTTTTTATGTGCCTTGGTCGGTGTTTAATAAAATTTGTTTTTGCAGATTTTGTATATTAGTTGATTTTTTATCTTAATTATTGTATTATTAATGCAATAATAATTATAATCAAAAAATGAGGTAAAACCTATGAGAATGATTGACAATGACTTAATTCACGAACAATTATTAAATCAAACCCCAAAACTTGCTTTTAATGACAACGCAAATTATAGCGAGTGGAAAGAAAAGGTAAGAGAAAAGTTTATTGAAATACTCGGTATAGACAATATCGCAAAGAATGCGTGCGAATTAAAAATTGAAATAGAAGAAACTGTTGAGTTTGATGAATATACTCGTATTCGTTACGTGTTCGAGAGCGAAAAGGGTTGTCCTGTTCCATGCTATTTGTTAATTCCAAAGCAAGGTAAAGAAAAATATCCGATTTGCGTTTGCGTTCAAGGGCATACAACAGGATTCCATATTTCAATAGGTAAAAAGATTTACGAAGAAGACGAAAACACTTTAAAAACAAGTACCTATGCTTTAGATGCTGTTAAAAACGGCTTTGCCGCACTTTGCGTTGAACAACGTGGTATGGGCGAGAGAACTACCTTACGTCAAGACAGAGGTCGTGCACTCACTTGTGGTTGTTACTTTACTTCAATGACTGCTTTACTTTTAGGTAGAACAATAATTGGCGAAAGAGTATGGGACCTTTCAAAAGCAATCGACACCTTAAGTAACTTTAGCGATAAGTTGGATTTAAATGATATAACAATGCTCGGTAACTCTGGCGGTGGCACGGCAACCTATTATACCTCATGC
>JAFVSF010000054.1 GCA_017503885.1 Clostridia bacterium | reverse complement strand
TTGCTTTCATCTTCACAAGAAGGTACGTTTTGCGGTTTCAAAACAACTATTATATGATTGTCTTCATGAAGAATTACTAAATCTTCCATCTCATTACCTATTAATCCATATCCCACTGTTTCCACAGGGTAGAATTATTCCTTTTTCTTCGGTTTTAAGTCCGACCTCGTAAGAGTCAACCTCTCCCCCAATTTTATTAGCTATCGTCTTTTGTAATATGTTTTTTAATACTTGAGGCTGTAAACCTGTAGTATAACTATTTATTAAAAAGAAAAGTGGATTGTCGCTTAAAAGTTTAGTACAAAGTTGTACAAAAGAAAATAGTTCCGTTTCTAACTTCCACGTTTCACCATTAGGGCCTCTTCCGTAACTTGGTGGGTCCATAATGATTGCGTCGTATTTTCTACCACGCCTTATTTCTCTTTCAATAAATTTTTTACAATCGTCGATAATATATCTAACTCTTGGATTTTCTATTTTTGAAAGCCTTACGTTTTCGCCTGCACGCTCAACCATAGCTTTAGCTGAATCAACGTGACAAACACTTGCCCCTGCTTTAGCACAAGCAACTGTTGCACCCCCCGTATAAGCAAAAAGATTAAGTACGGAAATTTCTCTATCGGCAGTTTTAATTAAATCGGTCATTAAATCCCAATTCACCGCTTGTTCTGGGAAGAGCCCGGTGTGTTTAAAGCCCATTGGTTTAACTTTGAAAACCAAATCTTTATAAGATACCGTCCACTCTTGAGGCATTTTGCCCTTGGTAAGCCACTTGCCACCACCCGTTTCACTGCGAATATATTTTGCAGATAACCCCTTGTAGTTATCCATATCGATAGAGGTTGACCAAATAACCTGAGGGTCTGGACGAAGCAAAATAACGCCCTTCCAATTTTCCAATTTATAACCGTCGCCTGTAGCTATAACGGTGTAATCTTTCCACTCTGCTACTTTCATTATTTAACTTTACAAATTGTTACGAGAGCCTTTTCGCCATTGACGTCAAGCTCCTTGCTAAATCCGTCTGCCGTACCCTCTTCAATACTATCTGCCAAAACAACGCTCTTTAAATTAGTTCCGTTATTAAAGGCTTTGCGAACTTCATTTGAGTCGGTAGTAAACACAATGTTAATTCTATCCGTAACCTCGAAACCTGCCTCTTTACGCATAGATTGAATCTTTGAAATCAATTCTCTTTATACGCCCTCTTGTTTAAGTTCTTCGGTTATATGCGTATCTAAAACTACGGTAATTCCCTTGTCAGATTGAGCGTTATAGCCCTCTGCGCTTTGGCTAGTAATTAGCAAGTCGTCAATAGAAAATTCAAAGTTATCCCCCTCAAATTCTACCGTGTAAGTATTACCTGCCTTAACCGTTGAAACAACTTCAGAGGAGTTGCAAACCTCGAAGAATTTACGAATTTTACCAAGTTTAGCCCCATATTTTGGACCTAAAGTTTTAAGTTGTGGTTTAATTATATATTTAACGTATTTATTTGCGTCGTCAATATACTCAACTTCTTTAACGTTTAGTTCATCTTTAGCAATTTCTAAAAGACCTTCTGTTAATTCAGATTTTTTATCCATACAAACGAACACTTTTGAAAGTGGTTGTCAGTTCTTTATGTTGGAAGCGTTTCTGCAAGCCCTTCCTAAAACAACTA
>JAFVSF010000053.1 GCA_017503885.1 Clostridia bacterium | reverse complement strand
TGGCAAACTTCTATGTGCAAAAAGGTGATGGATATCGTTTGCGAGGCAGGTATTGATAAATATATCGTTGGTGACCAAGCATTTTATGAACTTTCTTGCCAAAAGGACGGTATTATTGGCGAAGGTAAGAAATTTGCAAGTGAAAAAGAACTTGATGAGTTTGTTGCAAATCGTATAAAGGATTATTCAAAGCATCCTATCTTTTACGGAATTTACTTAAAAGATGAGCCTCACTATTATCTTTTTAAATCGTTTGGTCAAATATGTAAGTCAATTAAAAGGGTTCGACCTCAAACTTTTATTTATTGCAACTTATTGCCATTAGATACTTTGCGTTGGATGGACGAGCGTTATCCAAAGGGTGGAGATCTTTTAGAGCGTCGTTCTAAGTATTTAAATATGTATTTAGATGAAACGGGTTTGAATTATATAAAATATGATGATTACCCATTTTGTCACAATAAAGAAAATAAAATTTATTACATAAGATGTTTGCAAAATGCCGCAGAGATTTGTAGAGATAGGGGCGTGGACTTACATTTCGTTGCTCAATCTTTCTCAAATAAAGTATGTGGTTTTGACTATTGGTGGACTCCTAACGAGCAGGAAATGAGATACCAGCTCAATTTATTGCTTGGCTTTGGCGTAAAAGAGTTAGGATTTTTCACTTATATGACTCATGGAGCGAACAGTACGGAATTTTTCCACGATGACGGAGCAATGCTCACTCGCAAGGGCGAGAGAACTCCACTTTATTACGCAACGCAAAAGGTAATAAAAGAGATACGTGAAATTATTCCCGTTGTAACTAAGTTTGAATATCGTCATTCTGCTTATGCGGTAAAGACTTTCAATTCTTTTTTAAAACAACTTGATTACGCAAAAAATGAAAAACTCACTAACGTAGAAGAGTTTTCAACCGATAGAGAAGGTGTTTTAGTAAACGAATTATACGATAAGCAAAACGACCAATATTTATATTGTATTACGAATATGACCGAAATTCGCTGTAAAGAGGAAGAAGGTGCAATTCAAACGACAACCATTTTGTTTGACAAAAAGTTTGTAGTAGCAGACGTATTTGTAGATGGAAAATGGAGTAAACTTAAATTAGAAGAAGGCAAACTTCATATAAAACTAGCCGTAGGCGAATCTGCTTACGTACTAATATATTGATAAGGATGGAAATCATGAAAAGACTAAAGATTTTCAAAGCGTTATTGCTCGCAGGATGTATGTCGGCGTGTTTGTGTTCTAGCGTACTTATAGCTTGTAACGAAAATGCAGGAGTTGACAATCGTCCTACAATTGAAGGCGTTTCATTCGTTGAAGAAGAAGTTACAAAAGGTCCTCAGTTTTTACCGGGTGCACTTGATACTGTAATAAAAGGAACGACCGTAATATTAAACGAATACGTTAAATACGTTAGCGACCCTTATACTTTAACGCTTACCGATAAAGATGGTAACGTGACGGATATGACAACGAAAAGTTACTGGGTTGCAGACGTGATTGGCGAATACGTTTTAACGTACAAGATTACTTCGGGCGAAAACGCAGGTACGTCAACGTTTAACTTGACAGTTAAAAACCCAGATCTCGTTTGGCAATATTCTCTTCAAAATATTCCTTATAACTTTGGCGATGAAATAGTGTTTGAGGAGTATTTTGGCAAAATGAATATGGTTGTACCTGGTTTTGCAGAGGCCGACTATAGAATTTTTATGGAAAGTGTTGAAGTTGATAACGAGGTTATAGATTTAACTGAAAAAGAGAGTTACGTTATCAATTCAAGGTCAGACCACACGTTTAAATTCTGTGTAGAAGCAAACGACGGTCAACGTCTTGAAGGTAGACAGGTTATTTCAATTAAGTATATAGACCAAGCGTATTTACAAGAATTAACCGATATGGGTATATCTTTAAACGGTGACTTGTACGTCGAAAGAGATGCGTTTACAATGGTTGCAGGTAGTTATTGTAATGGTAATAACGTAATTTTACGTCGTTCAAACGGCCCTCACTATTCACCTTACGTTGCTTACGAAGGCGAATATGGCATAGGTAGTTACGTAAAGGTTGACTTTACGGGTAAGAATATGCCTATATTCTCTTTCTTTAGAGATGAATATTCTTCTTCTATGTTTGACGGAAGTAAAGGTATAGTATTTACGGGTGGTTTTAAAAACAATAACGGTGCAGTAGGTCACCCAACTTTAGGTAAAAATGGTACTTTATACGGCCCTAACATGCTCAATAAGCCAGACGAGGGATTTGGCGTAGATTTTAGAGATACTGCGTATCTTGCAGATTCTGCACATATAGAAGGTGGGACTCATCCTATTAGTTTAGAGGGTTTACAAGACGGAACTAGATATAGAATGATTATTGGTTTCTCTAGTATCGAAAAGACCACTGCGGGACATCTTTTCACAAAAGAGCCTACTGAATCCGTAAGATTAACCTTACAGTGCGTTTTAATAGATTTAGATAATAAGCAGGTTGCAACTAAATTTACAATGCATACGTATGCTTTGCAAGCACTTGGGTTTGAAGAGATTATTCCGGTTGACGTTGAAGATAACGAATATTTCAAGGGTAGCATTGTATTATATGGTAACTATGGCGAGCGTACTGTTTTAGACGCTATATATCCTATAATTACTGATACCGAGTTATCTTTTGAAGAACTTTTTGCAGATGAATTGCAATATTCTCAATTTAAGTCTGGGGCAAAAACCACTGCTTTTGGCAATTCTTGCGAAATAACTGTTTCAGATTACGTTGACACGTCTTACGATAATTATCAATTCTATTATGAAGATACAAACGGTGCTAGACACGAAGTAGACAGTGATAAATTTACACTTTCTACTCCAGGTAGTTATATATTCTACTATTCAGATGGTGAACGTTTACGTGCGTCGCTTCCTTTCAATCTTATTGAAGTTAGCGAGAATATCTATAATTGGATTAACGCGAACAACATGAGCCTACACGGATTAAGTGAAATTGCCGAAGATCACTCTTTAGTATTAAAAGCAGGAACGCTGGGCAATGGTGCAACTTATCATGGTCCTAACCCAGGTCTTCTTGTAGATCAAGCGTACGTTGCATTTGACGGAAATTATAGTTTTGACGATTACGTAGCATTTGACTTCACTGGTAAAAATATGCCGGAAGTTGCCTTCTTTGCTCAAAATTATAACAATTCTATGTACTATCAAAACGGTGGAAAGCACGGCATAGTATTTGCTAATGGTATTACTACTTTCGACGGACAAATTAATGAAGGTGTGTTAAAAGGTAGCACGTGCGTAAATATTGATAGTCCGTTTATGATAGAAGGTGTAAACGACTCTTGGTATAAGATGGGAGGCGACGTTGTTTCCCAACTTGCAAGAGCAAACCTTGTAGACGGTACTAAATATAGAGTAATTTTAGGTTATACAAAAGGAAGTTCTCATGGAGCAAACGGTATTACTTTGCGTTGGGCATTATATAACCGTGAAACTTGTGAACTTATTGAAGAAGGCTTTATTGAAACTTACAATTTCTACACGGGAAGTAATGCAAGAGTTAACAATATGACTTTAAACGACTTGTTTGGTTCGATTGTATTGTACGGTAAATTTGGCACAGAACTTTCATTAGATAAGGTATATGGTGTATATGAGGATACAACGATTGAAAGCGTTGCAAGTGCATTAAATGAAAATAAGACGTTTACCGTTACGTTTAAAGGCGTAAACGGAGAAGTTTTAAAAACTTTGACAAACGTTTCTGCTGGTGAAATCGTTACTGATGGAGAGGCAATGCCAGTTCCACCAAGAACTGAAGATTCGGCGTTTACTTACGAGTACGTTTGGGATAAACCTTTGAGCCTTATAACGCAAGATATGACTTATACTTTAAAAGTTGCCGCTATTCCTAAAAAT
>JAFVSF010000052.1 GCA_017503885.1 Clostridia bacterium | reverse complement strand
TGAAGGTCTTTTTGAAAATGATAATTACGTTAAATACTGCAAAAAAGCAGTTGCAAACGCCGATGAAATAAGAAAAGCCCTAACTGAAAAGGGCGTTGAATTTGAAAGCAATGCATCTGATACTCAAACGTTTGCAATCTTTTCTAAGGAGCAATATTTAACACTTGAAAAAGACTTTGATTTTGGTGGAGCAACTTATAAAGGAGATAAGGCTTATGCAAGAATTTGCACTTCTTGGGCTACGCCAAACGAAAACGTAGAAGAACTTTTACAAGCGATATTAAAACTATAAATTTTGCGTATAAAAATTTAAAACCCCTGCGTATAAGTCGATTAACGACCTATATTCAGGGGTTTTGTTTATATTTTAATATTTGCTTGCAATATTTCTTGCAACGTGTACGCCACTTGCAGACGCATGTGAGAGTGAATGGGTAATACCACTGCCATCGCCTATAATATATAGGCCTTTATGACAACATTCAAGGTTTTCATCAACTGCAACTTCCATATTGTAGAATTTAACTTCAACGCCATATAAAAGAGTATCGTCGTTTGCCATACCAGGAGCGATTTTATCAAGTGCGTAAATCATCTCGATAATACCATCTAAAAGACGCTTTGGAAGAACCAAACTGAGGTCGCCTGGGGTTGCCGTCATGGTTGGGGTAGTGAAAGATTCCTCAATTCTCTTTGGGGTACTTCTTTGACCTCTTATAAGGTCGCCAAAACGTTGTACCATTACGCCACCACCAAGCATATTGCTAAGTCTAGCAATAGATTCGGCATAGCCTGTAGAATCTTTAAACGGCTCGGAGAAATGCTTGGAAACGAGAAGTGCAAAATTGGTATTGCCCGTTTGTTTTGCAGGGTCTTCGTAGCTGTGTCCGTTTACCGTTACTATGCCGTTAGTATTTTCGCTAACAACTTCTCCCTTAGGATTCATACAGAACGTTCTAACCTTGTCGCCGTATTTTTGTGTTCTATAGACGATTTTACTTTCGTAAAGTTCGTCGGTAAGGTGAGAGAAAATTTCAGCAGGAATTTCAACTCTAACGCCGATATCAACACGGTTAGATTGGGTTGGAATAGTCATTTCTTTACAAACTTTTTCCATCCATTTGCTACCACTTCTACCAACTGAAACGATACAATATTTACAAGTATATTCGTTATTTTTGCAGATTACTGTATAACCGTCATTTTCAGCTTTAACGTGTTCAACAGCACAGTCAAAGAAGAAATCGACCTTTTCTTTTAGGTGGTTATATAAGTTTTCTAAAACAACGTAGTTAATATCTGTGCCAAGATGTCTTACAGAGGCCTCTAAAAGGTGTAAGTCGTTTTGCATGCAAATCTTCTTAAACTTAGAGCCCGCAGTAGTGTAGAGTTTAGTGCCTTCGCCACCAAAACGCATATTGATATCGTCTACGTAGTGCATGAGGTCCATTGCCTTTTTCTTGCCTATATATTCGTAAAGTGTACCACCAAAGTCGTTAGTTATGTTGTACTTGCCGTCAGAAAAAGCACCTGCACCACCAAAACCACTCATAATAGAACAGTGTTTACAGTTTATACAAGATTTTATTTTGTCGCCGTCTATAGGGCACTTTCTTTTGTGAAGAGGATTGCCTGCCTCAAACACGGCTATTTTTAAATCAGGTCTCATTTCAGTTAGTTCATAAGCTGAAAAAATTCCACCAGGACCTGCACCTATAATAATAACGTCGTAATTCATAGTTTTCTCCTATATGCCATTATTTAACCATATCATATTATAGCAATAACGACAGTTAATTTCAATATCTTTTTAAAATTATTTGTAAAAAATTTACGATAAAGTAAGGCGTTAAAATAAATAGCAAAAAAATAAAATATTTATAAAAATTTACGATATAATTTGCTTGACATCCCGAAAACTGAGTGATATAATATGCGAGTAACTTGTGTTACGCTGAAGTGGCGGAACAGGCAGACGCAAGGGACTTAAAATCCCTCGGTAGCGATACCGTACCGGTTCGATTCCGGTCTCCAGCACCAAAAAGACACCAACCAATTCGGTTAGGTGTCTTTTTTTTGTGCTGGAGACCTTGCGAACCGAAGGTTCGCCGTTTGCGAGAGAAGTATAAACTATTTAAAAACCAATTCGCAAACGCACGAGCGATAAGAGTTGTTAAATTATTGAAAAAGATAATATCGCGAGTATTCCGGTCTCTAGCGCCTAGCTTAGTGATTTAATTTTTAAGGTTTGCCGTCTGCTAACAGACTTTAATGCTAGCGTGCATCTATATTTGTGGAATTATAACGAAATCAACTAACGGTTTGGTAAAAACCCAATCAACGGGTTGACTATCAGCGCTTTATTATGGCATAATATATTTATAGATTGTATTAAGGAGAGTAATTATGAGTGTTGTTTTAAAGACAGACAATCTTTATAAGCGTTATAAATACCAGTTTGCTCTAAACGGCGTAAATATGACTATCAATAAGGGTGATATTTACGGGTTTGTTGGTGAAAATGGTTCGGGTAAAACGACCGTTATTCGTTTGATTACAGGTTTAATATCTCCAACGAGTGGGCATTTTGAATTGTTTGGCGAAGATAGTAGATCAAAGGGAATACTTAATGCTCGTAAAAAAATAGGTGCAATAGTCGAAACCCCGTCTATATATTTAAACATGCCTGCAAAAGATAACTTAAAAATGCAATGTGGTTTGTTAGGAGTAAAAGATAACGTAGAAGAAATGTCAAAACGTGTTCTTGGTGAGGTTGGATTGTCAGATTTGTATGACAACAAGAAAAACGCCGGAAATTTTTCTTTGGGTATGCGTCAACGATTAGGTATTGCAATGGCGCTGTTAGGCGAGCCTGAGTTTTTAATATTAGACGAACCTATGAACGGCTTAGATCCAGCGGGTATAGTAGAAATTCGTGAGTTAATATTAAAACTTAACAAAGAAAGAGGTATAACTTTTTTAATTTCTTCACACATTCTTACCGAACTTTCACTCGTTGCAACAACTTATGGTATAATTTCAAAAGGCAAAATCATCAAAGAGATTTCTGCCGAAGAGTTAAAAAACGTTAAAGGAACTTACGTCTTGCTTAAAGCAGAAGATAGGGATGCTCTTATTGATTTAATAAGTCGTACAGAGTTTGTAAAAGATGCTCAAGTGTTAGACGATTGCGTTAAAATTGTTACCGACAAAGTTACCCCTCTTTTAAAAACTGTGTTAAATGGTGGTGTAGTGTTAAAGGAAGTAAAGACGCATACTTTTGATATTGAAGAGTATTATATGTCGCTTGTAGGAGGTGCAAATTGTGAATAAACTTTTAAAAACCGATTTTAAACGAATATTAAGTGACAAACTCTTTAAAATTTTATGTATCAT
>JAFVSF010000051.1 GCA_017503885.1 Clostridia bacterium | reverse complement strand
ACTATGATATGCGATACTTAACAAATCTTCGTGAGTTAACACACCCAAATCAAAAGCTTCTTGCAAAGAAAGCATTCCTTTAGGAATTGATTTTTCTTCTTGAATTGGCGTGCTTTCAATTTCGCTTTCTTTTTCACTTTCCAACTCACTTGTGCTTTGCGTATTTTGGCTTGTTATAGAGCACCCAAAGCTAAGCCCTAAACAAAAGATTATGCAAAGCAAAAAACAAATTAATTTTCTCATACTCTTCCCCTTTTTATATTTTATGGTCAAATTTTACCATACGTTATACGTCTTGTCAATGGCAAATTTTAACAAATTATCGATATTTTTAAGAAGAAGGGTTTGGAAAACTTTTCCAAGCCCTTTTTTTATTTAACTTTAATAAGTTTTTTGCAAAGCCACGTGCTAAATACGATAAACAAATACGTCCACGCTCCTGCAAATAAAACGTCGGTTGCAAAATGTGCTCCAACTAAAATTCTAGTGTATGCTAAAGTTAGCGTTGTAACGGTTGCAAAAACTAGTAAAATACTCTTTGCAAACAATCTTTTCTTTTCTGATATAGCCAAAAAGTCTGGAATAAACGCAAATCCAAATATAAGTGCCCACGAGCAGGTGTGTCCCGAAGGGAAAGATTTGTACCCGTCTTTTGCAATGCCGAGCACGAGCATTTCTTCGGTAACAACTCTTTTTCCGTTAATTTCAAACCATTTAGTATAATCAACCAAATTATTTAAACCGTAATATTCTAAAACCTTCATAGTACGATAACGCTGTCTGCCCATAAACACCTTTATACCTTGCACCCCACCTTGAGAAAGGGCAATAGCAAGAAGCATCGCAACAGAGTAAACTATCAAACCTTTTAAATGCTTATCTGGAATTTTAAACGCTAATATTAAGGTAGCCGACACAAGCCCAATAGATATTGTTGCATACCCTAAAACAAGCATACTTTTAATCTTTTCAAATTGTTCGAGTGCGTGCGAGTGTTCATAAACGTACTCGGTTGCTCTAAGAAGCATTAAAGCATAAGCAAAAACCCCACCAACAACGCACAAAGCAAACAAGACGTATGCCCAAATTTTGTTTTTAATTTTTAAACTAGCCTTTGCTAAATTGCTTACGGCAAACGCACCAACTAAATACATAGGCACTTCGCCAACAACCTCGAAAAACTTGCCAAACGGATTGTCCGAAAGATATTTTCCAGCAGATAACCGTGCTATAGCCTCACTTATTTGATAATCAAAAAAAGTTGCCAATATGAATATAGAAAGGAAAACGGCAACGCAAGTCGCCGTTATACATATTTTTAATCTTTTTGTCATTTTTTACTTCCTTTATTAAATTTACCTATTATCTCGTTTACAGAACCTACGTAAGCAAACGTTTCTGGGTATTTTTTTATTATGTCTTGGAATTTGGAAATTTGTCTTGGCTTTATTACGCATATAAGCATTTCCTTTTCTCTGCCTTCAAACATTCCCTTTGCAGGCATAGTCGTAACACCGTGACCAAGTTCCTCAATAATTTCAGTTGAAATTTCATCTGCATGCTCGGTTATAACCTCAAACTTTAAAGCAGTTTTTGCCCCTTGCATTATTCTATCGCAAACCATCGAACTTACAAACAGGTGAATTACTGCTAAAAATATCGGCATCCAGTCTTTATCGTAAACGAAAAACGAAACTGTCAAAATAACTGCGTTTACAACAAAAACCATTGCCCCAACGCCTCTGTGTGGGTTCTTTTTTTGAAGCATTGCTCCAATGACGTCTGCCCCACCTGTAGATGCGTTTACTTTTAAAGCAAATGCAAGTGACGTACCAGAAAATACTCCACCTAAAATCGCAGATACGAGTCTAGTTCCAACGTCGCTAACCTCTGGACTCTTAGTAATAGTAAACGTGTACCTTGGGTCTATAAAGTTTGCCATACAAAACATCAAAACAGCCATAATAAGTGCCGTTATAAAGGTCTTTACAGAAAACTCTTTACCCATAATTTTCGACGCATAAATGAGAAGTGGTATATTAACAATAACTAGCAAGAGCGTACTGTAATCAATCTTGCCCGTAGTATCTTTTACAACACCCGTTTCATACTGCACCATTGCTATTATACCTGGAAGCCCACCTGGAGCAAATTTACAGGTTGCAATGAAGTAATGATAGCCTATTGCATAAAAAAGGGCGGCTAAGAATATATAAAGAGCCGACTCTACCTTTTTGTTTATTTTTGGTTGCTTTGTTTCCCACTCGTCTTTTGCAACCCTATAATTTTTTTCAATCGGTTGCGACTTTACTACAACCTCGGAATT
>JAFVSF010000050.1 GCA_017503885.1 Clostridia bacterium | reverse complement strand
GAAGATTTTCCTTTAACGTTGCAGGTGGAAGATGTGAAAGATGCGAGGGCGACGGCATAATAAAAATTGAAATGCACTTTTTACCAGACGTTTTCGTTCCTTGCGAGGTTTGTAAAGGAAAGAGATACAATCACGAAACGCTCGAGGTTAAATATAAAGGTAAAAACATTGCAGACGTTTTAGAGATGACCGTAGACGAGGGCGTTGAGTATTTTGAAAATATTCCAAGAATTTACAATAAAATAAAAACGTTACAAGACGTAGGTTTGGGGTATATCAAGTTGGGGCAACCAGCGACCACTTTATCTGGGGGCGAGGCGCAAAGAGTAAAACTTGCAACCGAATTAGCAAAGAGGTCTACGGGAAGAACTTTATACGTTTTAGACGAGCCTACGACGGGACTTCACAGTTATGACGTAGAAAAACTCGTTGGTATTTTAAATAGGCTTACTGATGCTGGCAATACGATTATAGTAATCGAACACAACTTGGACGTTATTAAAGTTGCAGATTATATCGTGGATTTAGGACCAGAAGGTGGCGACGGCGGTGGAACGATAGTTGCAGAGGGAACTCCTGAAGAGGTTGCGACAGTGAAAGGAAGTTACACCGGTCAATTCTTAAAGAAAATTTTACAAAAGAGGTAACGAAATGATAAGAGATCAATTTAACGACGTGAAAAAAGTTACTACCAAAGAGGCTAGAAAGAAAGCGTCTATGGGCGAGAGGACGTATTATACAAAGAGAATAAATCGCTATCAAGATTTGCAGAAGACGCTTGGAATATCAATGGTTATTTCAACGGTTATCCTCGGTATAGCCTACGCCATAGTTTTGTTTGTATTCATAGTGGCAAGAAATACAGAAGTTGAGTACGCACTCTGGAAATTTATCTGTTGGTCGGTAGTGTTCGGCTTGTTTTTCGGTTTTACTTTGGTTTGGTACGTGTTTTTAAAGCCTCGTGTTTTAAAAATTATAGAAGAGTGTCGCCACGAGTTAGAAAGAATAAATGCCAAAACGCTTTCTAAGGCGGCGGCAACTTATGCGTTATACGGAGAAGCGTATAAGAAACAACAAGAGCAAAAGCATTTAAAAGAGAAAGAAAAAATAGAAAAAATTGCTAAAGAAAAAGAGATGACAAATCAACAATTTGACCATCAAGAAACGGCTAATGAAGAAAAAGCCGACGAAAAAGAAGAGAAAAAGAGCATAATAAAGGACTAATTGCGTATAAAAAGTGCGATAATTGTCGATTTAGTAATAAATTTACTAAAAATAATTGACTTGCGTGCGCGTAATATGATATTATATATCAAGTAATAATGAGGCATATTATGAATTTTAGAAATTACGATTTAGCACTTATAACCGAAGAAAAGCAAAGACAATATTTTCTCGGTTTTCACAGCACTGCAGGTTACGTAATGTTAACCCCAAAGGGTACGACGTTCGTGGTTGACAGTAGATATATCTTTGCTGCGAGAAAGGCTTTAGAGCCAAAGGGCATAGAGGTAATACTTGGGGCAGGCTTTGAACCTTTAAAGAAAAAGGCAGAAGAACTTGGTGTAAAAACGATAGGTATTGATTTTACTAATACCACAGTTGCAATGTACGATTATCTTAAAGAAAGCACGGGTTATGAATACGTGGACGTTTCTAGAGAAATCGTTGAGCAGATGGCTATAAAAACCGAAGAGGAACTCGGCTATATTAAAAAGGCTTGTCAAATTGCAGAAAAGGCATGGCTTGACGTAATTCCTCTTATTAAAGAGGGTATAACCGAAAGAGAACTTGCTAACGAACTTGAATATAGATTTAAAAAGTTTGGTGCTTCGGGCAAGTCGTTTGACACGATAATCGGTTTTGGTAAGAACGCTGCCGTACCTCATCACGAAACGGGCGATACGAAACTTAAGAAAAATCGATGTGTTTTAATGGACTTTGGTTGTCTTTATAAAGGTTATTGCTCGGATATGACTAGAACTCTTTTTTACGGAGAACCAGATGAAAAGTTTTTGAAAGCGTATCTTGCAACGCTAACTGCTCACGTAAAATGTGCAGAGGGTATAGTTGAGGGTATGACTGGTAAAGAGGCAGACGCTATTGCAAGAGACCACTTAACAAGTCTTGGATACGGCAAATATTTTACCCACTCTTTAGGTCACGGAATCGGTGTGAATATACACGAATTTCCAACTCTTTCTGTAAAGGGTGAAGCAAAACTTGAAAACAATATGGTATTTTCCAACGAGCCGGGCGTTTATTTTGACGGCAAGTTTGGTATAAGAATAGAAGACAGTGCTTATATGTCTAACGGAAAGTACGTGTCGTTTATGAAGGACGACAAATCTCTCGTTGTGATAAACGACGGAAAAATTACAAGAAAAAAATTAATAAGATAAACAATAAGGAGTAAATTATTATGTTACAAGCAGGCGATTTAAGAAAAGGCGTAACCGTTGAATGGGAAGGTAAGGTATGGACAGTTGTAGATTTCCTTCACGTTAAACCAGGTAAGGGTGCAGCTTTCGTTAGAACTACTTTAAAGAACGTAATCGACGGTAAAGTTTTACAACAAACTTTCCAACCTAACGAAAAGTTTGAAAACGCAGTTATTGAAACTAAGAGAATGACTTATTCTTACAACGATGAAGAGTTATATTACTTTATGGATGAAGAATTCAATATGGAACCATTAATGAAGGATCAAGTTGAAGACGCTCTTAAGTGGATTAAAGAAAACGATCCAGTAGTAGTTAAGTTCTATAAAGGTAAAGCTTTCCTTGTTGAATGTGAAAACTTCGTTGAGCTTTTAGTAACAGAATCTGAACCAGGCGTTGCTGGTAACACTGCAACAAACGCTACCAAGAGAGCAGTTCTTGAAACTGGCGTAGAAATTCAAGTACCTATGTTCGTAAACGAAGGTGAAATTGTAAGAGTTGATACCAGAACTGGCGAATATATGGAAAGAGTTAAGAAATAATTTTGTAATCGTTTAAGTGGCGCGAAGTTAATAGTAACGCCACTTATAATTTTTTTAAGAGTATGAAAAGCGTATTGGTAACAGGCGGTTCGGGTGGTATAGGTTCTGCAATTTGTAGAGAATTTGCTACTCGTGGATATTTTGTCGGTGTCCATTACAATTCTAATAAGGCTAAGGCAGAAAGCCTAGCAAATGAAATTGGTGGGGTTGCTCTTGGTTTTGATTTAAAAAATGCAGAGCAAACCAAAACGGCTATCGACGATTTTGTTAAAAAAGCAGGTGGAATAAGCGTGCTAGTAAACAATGCTGGCGTTGCTCAAAAAATAAAACCCTTAATTGACACCTCGGAGGAAGAGTTCGACGAGGTTTTTTCTGCTAACGTAAAGGGTATTTTTACAGCAACTAGAAGCGTTTTGCCCTATATGCTAGATAAGGGAGGTAACGTAATTAACGTTTCTTCAATGTGGGGGCTTGTAGGTGCGTCTTGCGAGAGTGTGTATTCTGCCTCAAAAGGAGCGATACTCGCTTTTACAAAGTCGCTTGCAAAAGAATATGCGAGTGCAAATATAAGGGTGAACGCTGTTGCTCCGGGGTTAATCGATACCAAAATGAACGATAGTTTGTCTAACGAGGATAAAAAACTAGCAGTAGAAGAAATTCCTTTAGGCAGAATAGGATTAAGCGAAGAAGTTGCAAAAACCGTAGTCTTTTTATGTGAAGAGGGTACGTTTATAACAGGTGAGGTTATCAACGTTTCAGGAGGAAACGTCATAATTTAACCCTAGTGTTTAGGAGATTTTATGAGAGAAATTACCTTAAACAAAGAAAAACAATTTTTCTCCCCATATGCCTGCAAGTCAGATGAGACTAAAGGTAGAGAGCGTTTTGAAGAGCCGTGCCCAATGCGTACGGAATTTCAGCGTGACAGAGATAGAATAATATATTCTAAAGCGTTCAGACGTTTAAAGAATAAAACCCAAGTGTTCTTTTCTCCAGAGGGAGACCACTATATGACTAGACTTACGCATACGCTAGACGTATCGCAAGTTGCAAGGTCTATTGCTAGATGTCTTGATTTAAATGAAGATTTGTGCGAGGCTATTGCTCTTGGTCACGATTTAGGACATACTCCTTTTGGTCATACTGGCGAACGTGTTCTTGAAAGACTTAACCCAAACGGATTTGCTCATAACGAGCAGTCGCTAAGGGTGGTAGACGTTTTAGAAAACGAGGGTGCAGGTATAAATTTAACCTACGAAGTGCGTGATGGTATTTTAGAACATAGAAAATCTGGAAATCCGCATACTCTAGAGGGTAAAATAGTTTCGCTTGCAGATAGAATTGCCTATATGAATCACGATATTGACGATGCTATAAGGGCAGGTATTTTTAAAAACGAAGATTTGCCTAAAAACGTTATAGAAACTCTTGGCTCAACGACAAGTGGGCGAATAAATACTATGATTTCATCCATTTATAATTGCTCAAAGGGTAAAAACGACGTTTTAATGGATGAAGAGGTTGCCAAAGCATCTAAAGAGTTAAGGGTTTTCTTATTTGAAAGGGTTTATATGGACCTAGCTGCAAAAGAGGAAGAAACACGAGCTAGTGAAATGCTTAGTGCAATGTACACCTACTTTAAAACTCATACAGACAAACTTCCAGATTTTTATAAAGGGTTATTAAAAACCTACGATATAGATACGGTTGTTTCCGACTATATTTCTAGTATGACGGATAGATACGCCGTATACGTTTTTGAAGAGATCTTTATTCCAAAGACCTTTAAAATTAGTTAAAACACTTTGTGTTTTAAAAAAGAAAAATTAACTTTTAAAAGAGAAAACAAATGGCATTTGACGAAAAGTTCTTAGACGAACTCAAACAAAAGAATAATATCGTCGACGTCGTTGGCAAATACTGCGTTTTAAAAAGGCGTGGTAGCGTCAACCATTGGGCGTGTTGTCCACTACCGGGGCATTCAGAAAAAACTCCCTCGTTTACTGTAAACGAGCCGGGGCAATTTTTCAAGTGCTTTGGATGTGGTAAGGGTGGCGACGTAATAACTTTCGTAATGCTTATGGAAAATCTCGATTATTTGGGTGCAATTAGGCTTCTTGCTGAATGGGCAGGCATGGCACTTCCAGATGACGATAGAGATTATAACGAAATAGTAAAAGAAAGGTCGGATAGAGATAGGCTTTTAGCCCTTTTAAAAGAAACGGCACTCTTTTACGTGAGAAATTTAGCAAAACCAGAGGCAAAGCCTTTTAACGACTATATCGAAAAAAGGGGTTTTGACCGTAAAACCGTAACTGCATTTGGTATGGGAGCGTCGCTCGATAGATTTGAACTTGTAAATCATTTAAGGTCAAAGGGTTATCGTGATGAAGAAATGCTCAAATGTGGGGTATGTAAAAAGAAACAACGGGTAGACGAAAACGGAAAAGATAAAAGTTACATATACGACGACCAATGGGGCAGGCTTATAGTACCGATTATTAATAATTTAGGCAACGTAATTGCATTTGGCGGTAGACTTTTAGAGGCTAAACCTAATTTTGGCAAGTATAATAACACGCAAGAAACGCCGTTATTCGTTAAAAATAGAACGCTATACAACGTCAACAATCTTAAAAAACTCAAGGCAACCGAAGGGTTTTCCGAGGTTATTATGGTAGAGGGGTATATGGATACTATTTCCCTTTATCAAGCAGGGTTTAAAAACGTAGTCGCATCTATGGGGACTTCGCTCACAATCGAACAAGCACGTATGGTTAAAAGATATGCTGATACGGTAATTGTAAGTTACGATGGTGACGGTGCAGGTCAAAATGCAACTATAAGAGGGCTGGAAATTTTCCAAAAGGAAGGTTTAAACGTAAAAGTGGTCAGTCTTCCCGAGGGTTTAGACCCAGACGACGTGATAAAAAGATTTGGTGCTGAAAGATATGCAGAACTGTTGCAAGACGCAATGCCACTTGTAGACTTTAAGATTTGTAATCTTAAAAAGGCGTATAACTTAAAAGATACGCAAAGTAGAAGAAAGTACATAGCACAGGCAATAAAGGTCATTTCGGCAGTTCCTTCAGAGAGCGAAAGGGAAGATTTGCTTAGAAAATTAGGCAAAGACACCGGTACTACGTTCGAGTCTTTAAAGAGAGATTTGGATAAGTCCGAAGGGGTGGGAATTCAGCCAAATAAAGTAGTTGAAACACCAGTACAAGTTAGTGATGGACTCAAAAACGCTGAAAGATTCGTGCTTTGTGCAATGCTTTTTAATAAGAACTATTCAAAGTCTTTTAATCCGTATTCAGTCAATTTCAAAGACCCAGTGCATATTCGTATTTGCGATATTGTTGTAGAGTATAGAGAAGAGGGGCGTGAGATTTTCCCATCTACGGTTGCGAAACTGTTTAGCGAAGAAGAACTCGTTGAATATAACGCAGTTTTAGCGTCAGGAGACAACGTTTTTGGTTTCAAGGCAGAAGAGAAATTTTTTGAAGACTGCTACGTAAAAATCAAAAAAGATAGTTTAGCAAATGATTTAAAAGAACTAAATGCGATTTTTACTCAAGAAACAGACGTTGAAAAAAGAAAAGAAATAGTAAAAATGATTGCAGAACTTACTGCAAAACTTTCAAAATATTAACGGAGGAAAAATTATGGCAATCACCGAGGAATTATTACAACAGATTATTCAAAACCTTGTAAACGAATACTCTAAAAAGGGTTCGATAGGTACAGATGCTCTTTGCGACAAAATCGAAAAATTTGATACAGACGCAGAGCAAGTAGATATCATTTACAAGGCGTTAGAGTCTAATAATATTAAAATAATTGATGATTACGAAAAGGATAAAGATCTTTACGAACAGCTTTTGAAAGAAATTAGCATGGATGACCCTGTAAAGATGTATCTTAAAGATATCGGTAAAGTTCCACTTTTATCTGCTGAAGATGAAATAGAACTTGCTAAACAAATGATGGACGGTAGCGAAGATGCTAGAAGAAGTCTTTCCGAGGCAAACCTCCGTTTAGTTGTTTCTATAGCTAAAAGATACGTAGGTCGTGGCATGCAATTCTTGGATCTTATTCAAGAGGGTAACCTTGGTCTTATGAAAGCTGTAGAAAAGTTTGATTATCAAAAGGGCTTTAAATTTTCTACTTATGCAACTTGGTGGATTCGTCAGGCAATTACTAGAGCGATTGCAGATCAAGCAAGAACTATAAGAATTCCTGTTCATATGGTAGAAACAATCAATAAAGTAACTAGAATTTCAAGACTTTTACTTCAACAACTCGGCAGAGAGCCAACACCTGAAGAAATCGCAAAGGAAATGGGTATTCCAGAGTCTAGAGTAGTTGAAATTCAAAAGATTGCTCAAGATCCAGTTTCATTAGAAACTCCTATTGGCGAAGAAGAAGACAGTCATCTTGGCGATTTTATTGAAGACGAGCAAACGGCTGCTCCTACCGATGTAGTTGCAACTAATATGCTTAAAGAGCAACTTATAAACGTTCTTGACACTTTGACTCCAAGAGAAGAAAAGGTATTAAGACTTCGTTATGGTTTAGATGACGGTAGACCAAGAACATTGGAAGAGGTTGGTAAAGAGTTTAACGTTACGAGAGAACGTATACGTCAAATCGAGGCAAAAGCACTTAGAAAACTCCGTCATCCATCTAGAAGCAAGAGGTTAAAAGATTTCATTGAATAAGCTTACTTTAAGGCTCAACACAATTTTAGGGGAACTTGCAAAATGTAACACTTTTGCCGACGTTGGTTGTGATCACGGCTACGTTGCCGAGGCTATGCTCAGCGAGGGAAAATGCGATTTTGTATACGTTACCGACGTTTCTGGGGTGTGCTTAAAAAAGGCCGAAGACCTTTTGAAGAACAACTACGACGGAAAATTTAAAGCCATTGTTACGGATGGGCTTAAAAACGTTCCAAAAGTTGAACAAGTGCTTATTGCAGGTATGGGTGGAGAGCTTATATGCGATATACTTAAAAATGCTGATTTCTTGCCAGAAAGACTTGTCTTGCAACCAATGAAAAACACCGAAAAAGTGCGAAAAACGGTAATTTCTCTCGGCTACAAGATGGTTAAAGATACAACTTTTAAGGACGTAAAATATTACGACCTTATAGTATGTGAAAAAGGTGAAGAATCGTATTCTGAATATGAAATAGAATTTGGAAGAGATAATTTAAGAGATAAAGGAGACGCCTTTAAAGAGGTTATCCTAAAGAAATTAGCCGTAATAGACGTTGCCACAAAAACGGCAAGCGAAGAAGAGAGAAAAAGGCTAGAAAATCTTAAGAAAAAATACGAGGAAGTAATTTCATGAATGCAAAAGAACTTTTTGCAAAACTTTGCGAATACGCCCCAATAGAACTTTCCGACAAACTCGTTGCAGTAGAAAATGGATATGATAACAGTGGTATAATTTTAGACTGCGATTTAGATGCCAAAAGGGTTTTATTTTGTTTAGATTTAACCCATGATAGTGTGGACTATGCAATAGGAAAAGAGTGTGGAATAATAGTTACCCATCATCCTGCGATTTACAGTCCAATCAAGAAATTGAACGAGCAAGACCCTATTTTAAGATGTGCAATAAGTGGAATATCCGTTATCTCTATGCATCTTAATTTAGACTGTGCAAAAGAAGGTATAGATTACTGGTTGTCCAAAGGCTTAGGTGGAGAAGATATATCTGTATTAACAGAGCTTGGCGACGGTGTTGGTTATGGAAGAGTTGCAACTGTAGATGCTACGGCAGGCGATATTTTTGAAAGGTATAAAAAAGAATTTGCAACCGAAAAGGCGTGGTTTTTTGGTGATAAAAATCAAAAAATTACTAAAATAGCATCTTTTTGTGGTTCGGGTTTTGGATTTAAAGAACTCGATGAGGCTTTAAACGTCGATGCTCAAATGGTGGTTTCGGCAGATATTCCTCACCACGTATTAAAAGAGGCGATTGAAAAAGGTCTTTGCGTGCTTTCTTGTACGCATTATTCAACGGAAAACTACGGAATGAAAAAAGTTTTCGAATTTTTTGAAAAAGAGTTAAAAGAAAAAATATATTTCTTCGATGACGAGAGATTCGTTTAAGTTGAAGAAAGGAGTGTAATATGATAAAGAGTTTACTTGAATACCAAAAGGTAGATGCAGAACTTAGAGAAATTGAAGTTTCTTTAAAGCAAAGTGAAGAGAGAAAAAAGGCAAGTTCTGCTAAAAACTTTTTAAACGGAGCAAACGAAAGTGTTGCTAAACTTGATCAAAGAGCAGAAGAATTGGTAGGCAAGTTCAATGCGTCCTTGAAACTTTTAGGTCAGTTAGAAGAGGAGTTAAAAGAGTACGAGGGTATCGACGATATGAATGAAGATCAACTTTCATACGTTAAAAAGAAATCTCAAGCCCTTGCTGAAGAGATTAATAATTTAACTAGTGCTATCGACGGTCTTTCTAAAGAGATTGAAAGTGTTTTAAAGGAGTTTGCTCAACTTAAAGCAGACATTAAAAAGGCGAAAGCACAATATAGTGAATACGGACCTAAGTATAACGAACTTAAAGCGTCAAAAGAGGATGAGATAAATAAAATCCAAGCCCGTCTTAAAAAACTTGAGTCAGGTATTGACGTAGAGGTTTTAGAAAAATATAAACAGAGGAGAAAAGACAAGATATTCCCAGTTTTAAACGAGGCGCAAGAAATGTCAAAGCACGCTTATTGTAGATGTGGTACAGAACTCTCGCTTACGGAGTATGGTAATCTTAAAAATGGAAATATCGTAGAATGTGAAAGTTGTCATAGACTTTTATATTTAAGTAAAGCATAAGAAAAATATAGTAGTTAACAAGGGGAAAATATGAAACTTAATTACAAAAGAACGATACTCGTAGGCTTTGCTTTCTTTTTAATATGTGCGTTTTGGCAAGCGTACGATAAAACAATTCCTTTACTTATGACTTATAAGTTTGGAATGAAACAAATGCAATCGGGTATAATAATGGCACTCGATAACGTCTTGGCAGTATTTTTACTTCCTCTTTTCGGTGCGATATCAGACAAGACTAATTCTAGATTTGGTAAAAGAAAGATATTTATTTTTGCCGGTACTATTTGTGCCGTTATATCCTTTATTTTCTTACCACTTATAGGTAACGCATACCTTTTTATAGGAGTGTTATTAATAACGTTATTGTCTATGGCAACGTTTCGTTCTCCAGCAGTTGCCCTCATGCCAGACGTAACTTGCAAACCTTTGCGTTCAAAGGGTAATGCTGTTATTAACCTTATGGGTACGGCAGGTGGTTTGCTTGTGTTAGTTCTAGGTTTAATAGTTGAAGTTGGCAAAGATACAATGCACAATTTCTTACCATATTATATAGTTGTATGTGGAATTATGCTTGTTGGTCTTATTGTTTTCTTGCTTACGGTTAAAGAAAACAAGTGGGCACAAGAAATGATTGAGGATACTAAAAAGTACTTTCCAAATGAAACTGATGAAGAAGAAGTGACGGAAAATCAACCTGCTTCGGCAAGTAAATTAGGCAAAAAACAACTTATATCCCTACTTTTGATACTTGCGTCGGTTGCACTTTGGTATATGGGATACAATGCAATCACTTCAAAATATTCGCTTTATGCAGATAGCGTTTTACATCAAAGTTATGATTTAACGCTTTTAATTGCACAAGGAGCAGCGATTGTTGCGTATATTCCCGTTGGTATGATTGCAACTAAATTGGGTAGACGTCGTACTATTTTAGTCGGCGTTGCAATGCTTGCACTATCGTTTTTCGTTGCAATATTTATGACGGATAAAAGTAGCCCAATAATTATGTACGTTTTATTTGCTTTGGCAGGTATTGCCTGGGCGACGATTAACGTAAATAGTTTCCCAATGGTAGTTGAACTTGCTAAAAACGGAGACGTTGGTAAATATACGGGGTGGTATTATACGGCAAGTATGTCTGCTCAAGTTTTAACGCCAATTTTATCTGGTGCGATAATGGATTTAGCAGGTAATATGTTGCCATTATTCCCATACGCTACAATTTGCGTTGCACTTGCATTTTTGACTATGCTTTTTGTTAAACACGGCGATAATATGAGTTTGGCAGAAGAGAAAAAAGTGGAAAACGTTGAAATTTAAATAAATTTACAAATAAAACAAGCAATTACAGTTGAGAATAAGGTTGATGCGAGAGATATTAAAATAGGTCGCGTCAGCCTTTTTTCTTTTGACTTTGAAAAGTAGACTGCCGACACGTAAAAAATTGTTTCAGAAGAGCCGAAAACGGCACAGGCACATCTAGAAACGTAACTGTCTACGCCATACGTTTTGAAGATCTCGGTAAGAAGAGCAAGGCTACCACTTCCAGAAAAGGGTTTTAGTATAACAAGGGGTGTAATTTCTTTGGGAATACCCAAAATTTTAAATACGGGAGATATTAGATTTGTGAATTTCGCAGACAGACCACTAACCGTAAAAAGTTCGGTCATAATGAACACGACAACAAGATAGGGTAGTATAGAAAAAACTGTTTCAACGCCCTTTTTTGCGCCATCTACAAAACTGTCGTAAACCTTTACTTTTTTAGAACTTGCATACGTTACGACAGCAATTATGATAAACGGCAAAATTAAAGATAGATACTTCATTTTTTACTCCTTTTTGTCAAGTGAAAAAGGGCGATTCCAACCATTGTGCAAATAATGCTTGATATAAGAGATGGAAGAAAAATATCAAAGGGATTTTCACTGCCGAAAGATTGCCTTAAAGAGACAACCGTTGTTGGCAAAATTTGTAGACTTGTCGATGCTAAAATAAATAAAAGGCAAGCACCGTCATGGTTGTTTTTTTCCGTCATTAAACTCGTTGCTTTTATACCAGACGGCGTTGCAATTCCCCCCATTCCTAAAAGGTTTGCACTTAAATTTATTGCAATTTGTTCGTGAGTTTTGTCGTCTGCATTTTTAAAAAACCTATTTATTATAGGCTTTAATAACCTAGAAAGTTTCTTAATTAGTCCGGAATTTTCTGCAATTTGTAAAATACCCGACCAAACTGCGTAAATAGAAATAAGTCCAATGCAAAGTTCAATGCTTTTTCCTGCTCCGTCAGTCATAGCCTTTAATACTTCGTTTGGGTTGCGAATAGATAGAGAAAGGGCTGAAATTATAAAAATTATCACAAAAATTAAATTCATATTTCAACTTATGCGCAAAACGGCGTATTTATGTTTTACTTTTGATTAGTTTTATTGTATAATAAATACAATAAAGTTTAAATCCTACTGCTATGGAGGAGTTTGATATGGAAAAATATTATATTACTACTGCGATTGCTTATACCTCTTCAAAGCCACATATTGGCAACACTTACGAGGCTATTTTAGCTGATGCAATGGCAAGATTTAAAAGAAGACAAGGCTACGACGTATTTTTTCAAACAGGTACAGACGAGCATGGTCAAAAAATAGAAGAAAAGGCAAAACTTGCAGGAAAAACGCCTAAGCAATACGTAGACGAAGTGTCTAGCGTTATCAAAGACGTTTGGAATACTATGGACGTGTCTTACGATAAATTTATTCGTACTACGGATGCCGATCACGAAAAGCAAGTTCAAAAGATTTTCAAAAAATTCTATGAGCAAGGCGATATTTATAAAGGCTCTTACGAGGGTTGGTATTGCACTCCTTGTGAATCTTTCTGGACGGAAAGTCAACTCGTAGACGGAAAATGTCCAGACTGTGGCAGAGAAGTTAAAAAGGCTCACGAAGAGGCATATTTCTTTAAAATGAGCAAATACGCTCAAAAGCTTATCGACCATATTAATGCAAATCCTGATTTTATCGTTCCAGTTTCTAGAAGAAATGAAATGATGAACAATTTCCTTTTACCAGGTCTTCAAGATTTGTGCGTTTCGAGAACGTCTTTCAAGTGGGGTATTCCAGTAGATTTTGACGACCGTCACGTAGTTTACGTATGGCTTGATGCTCTTACAAACTATATTACGGGTATCGGATTTGACGTTGATGGTAATCACGGCGAGCTTTACAAGAAATATTGGCCTGCAAATTGTCACGTAATAGGTAAGGATATTATTAGATTCCACACTATTTATTGGCCAATTTTCCTTATGGCAATGGGCGAGCCTCTTCCAAAACAGGTATTTGGTCATCCATGGCTTTTACAAGAAGGTGGCAAAATGTCTAAGTCTAAGGGTAACGTGCTTTATGCTGATGATTTGGCATCAGTATTTGGCGTAGACGCTGTTAGGTATTACGTTTTAGACGGTATGCCTTTTGATAACGACGGTTTAGTTTCTTGGGGACTTATGACCGAAAAAATCAATGCAGAACTTGCAAACGTTTACGGCAACCTCGTTAAAAGAACTATTTCTATGACAAATAAGTATTTTGGTGGTGTTGTAGAAAGAAGTGGAGTTGTGGACGCTCTTGATGAAGAACTTAAAGCAATGGCAACTTCAGTTTATGAAAAAGTTGCTAAAGATATGGACGAGTGCAGAATTTCAGATGCAATCGCTCACGTGTTTACACTACTTAGAAGAGCAAATAAATATATTGACGAAACAGCACCTTGGGTACTTGCCAAATCTGAGGAAACGCTCCCAAGACTTAAAGAGGTTATGTATAACCTTACAGAAGTTATAGTTATTTGTGCAAGCATTTTAGAGCCGTTTATGCCAAGAACTAGTGCAGAGGTATTGAGCGAACTCAACACCGAAATAAGAGATTTTGCTAGCCTTGATAAGTTTGGTTTATATCCAGATGGAAATAAAGTTACCGAAAACCCACAAGTTATCTTTGCTAGATTAGACCTTGCCGAAGTTGAGAAAAAGGCAGAAGAAATTGCTAGTAAGTACGCAGTAAAAGAAGAGAAGAAAGAGGAAAAGAAAGTGGAAAAATTACCAGAAATTACCATTGATGATTTTGCTAAAATACAATTTAAAACAGCACTTGTTACTGCTTGTGAAAAGGTTGAAAAGTCTAAAAAACTTTTAAAATTATCTTTAAAAGTTGGCGACGAAACAAGAACTGTTGCAAGTGGTATCGCTGAATATTATACGCCAGAAGAAATGGTTGGTAAAAAGGTTGTTTTAGTTTACAACTTAAAGCCTGCAAAACTTTGTGGAGTAGAGAGTCAAGGTATGATTTTATGTGCCGAAGCAGACGGCAAGGTAAAGGTTGTTTCGCCAGAAGATGCAAATCTTCCAGACGGTGCAACGGTAAGATAAAATGTACGTTGACGTACACGCTCACCTTTGTGATGGAAAATACGGTGGAGAAATTGACTCTCTCGTAAAAGCGTATGAAGAGGCAGGGGTGGGTATAGTTATAAACTCTGGTTATGATTTAACTTCTTCTGAAAAGGTTATGGCAGAAAGTCAAAAATATGATTCTATGTACTTTTCTGCAGGGGTTCATCCAGATGAGGCAAAAACTCTAGATAATCGTGCTATAGAGCGTTTAACGGCTATTTTAAGAGATAAAAAATGCGTTGCTTTAGGTGAGATTGGTTTTGACTTTTATTGGAATAAATCAACCGAAGAAGAGCAAATTTTTGCCTTTGAAAAGCAGATGGAAATTGCCGACCATTTAGGGCTTCCTTTCGTAGTGCATTCAAGAGATGCTAGTGCAAAGACTTCAGCATTTTTAAAAGATAGAAAAAGCCTTATCAATCACGGCTTTTTAATGCACTGTTATAGTGAAAGTGCAGAGATGGCTAAGGTGTACGAAAGTTTAGGTGGTTACTTTTCTTTTGGTGGCGTTATAACTTTTAAAAACGCAAAGAAAGACAACGTTATAAAGGCTATTTCGCCAGAGAGAATACTTACGGAAACCGATTCTCCATATCTTGCACCTCATCCGTTTAGAGGGCAGTTAAACGATTCTTCTAAAGTCGTTTACGTCGTGCAAAAATTGGCAGACGTTTTAGGTAAAAATTTGCAGGAAACAAAGGATATAATTAGGGAAAATACTCGGAGATTATTTGGTATATGAAAGACGTTTACGTTTATGAATTAGACGGAAATTTATATATAAATTTAACAAATAGATGTTCAAACGATTGCAAGTTTTGTGTGAGAAACGGTAAAGAATCTTATTACGGACACAAACTTTGGTTAAGCAAAGAGCCAAGCGTAGAACAAGTTTTAAAACTTATCGAAGGCAAATCTTGTAACGAAGTCGTCTTTTGTGGTTTTGGCGAGCCAACGTTTAGGGTTAATGAAATTACTGAAATAGCCAAGGCTTTAAAAGGAAAAGGCTACAAGACAAGATTAAATACCAACGGGCATGGCAATTTGATAAATGGAGAGGATATAACTTCACGTTTAGCAGGTGTTATAGATAAAATAAACGTCAGTTTAAATGCTCCTGATGAGAACGAATATTTTGACGTTTGTCGCCCCGTTTTTGGGGAAAACGCCTTTTCGGCTCTCATTGAATTTGCTGTAAAATGTAAAAATTTAGGTATCGACGTAAACTTTTCAGTTGTTGATTGCATAGGCGACAAAAAAGTGGCTAAATGCAAAAAACTTGCAAAAGAGGTCGGTGTGCCATTAAAAGTTAGAAAAATGATAGAGGATTCTGATGCAACTTAAAGAAGTACTTATCAAAAACGGATTTCACTTTAATAAGCGATTTGGTCAAAATTTTTTAACTGATACGAATCTTTTGCGTTCTATCGTAGATAGAGCAGGCATTACTAGTGAAGATACTGTTATAGAAATTGGCGTAGGTGGAGGAACTCTTACTAGGGCTATTGCCGAAAAGGCGAAGAGGGTAATAGGTTTTGAAATTGATCGTAATCTTCAACCTGTTTTAAACGAGACGTTGGCAGGGCTTGAAAACGTTGAAATAGTATTTAAAGACGTTATGAAAATGCCAACAGAAGAGATTGAAAAAATCGTCGGTGGTAGATTTTCAGTTGTTGCAAATCTTCCGTATTATATTACAACCCCAATTCTTATGAAGTTTATAGAGGAAAGTGACGTGGTTGACAGTATAACCGTTACTATTCAAGAAGAGGTTGCAGATAGGCTTTGTGCAACAGCGGGAAGTCAAGAATATGGGGCTATAACTGCATCAATCGATGCCGTTGGCAATGCTGAGAAGATTATGAGAATAGATAGAAAAATGTTCTATCCATCGCCAAACGTAGATTCTGCAGTTGTAAAAATTACCATTGACAAAAACAAATATGATATAAAAGATATGAAAGCGTATAGGGCAGGGGTTAGATGTGCGTTTTTAAGTAGAAGAAAAACCCTTGTTAACAACATAATGATGTCCTTTAAAACCGATAGAAAGACGGCAGAAGACGTAGTTTTAGAGGTTAAGGGTGACGTTATGGCAAGAGGAGAAACTCTTACTACCGAAGATTTCGTGTCTTTAAGCAATCAACTGATAGAAAGAAATTTAAAATTTTAAAAATAGGCTTTATCGTGTAAGTTAAAAACGATAAAGCTTTTTTAGTTGTACAAAATTCTTTTAGTACATTTTAACCTTCTTTTTGCATATATTGAAATGAGAACTATAAAAGGAGGTAAAAATATGTCTTTTTTCACAAACGGACCTTCGGACAGAGTGCCTGGTAGAATTAACGGAAATCCGGTAAACGGGCTATGCGAAAAGGTTTGTATTCAAGCTCAAAAGGTTTTTGATGCGTGTATTAGGCAAATGCAAGTAGATGGTGTTAATTTGGTGCTGACCGATATTACGCCTGCAAATCCAGCGCTCCCTCTGACGTTTGTCAGTGCAAGAAGTACTACTTCCACCGGAACGGTTACAAATCTTCAAGTTGATAGATTGCCAGACAGAAGGTGTTTTGCAAGAGTTCAAGCCACCGTTACCGTACCTGTAGAAGTGTTGTATACTGACGCTAATGGAGTTGCCGGTACTGCAACGTCTACCGTGTCGTTTAATCAAGATATTATTATGTACGTGCCAGAGCCGTCTATTATACCTTTTGACGTTATAGCAGTGGCGTCGGTGGTTGTGCCAGACGGGGTGTACGTAGATGGCGACGTTCCGTCGTTTAACGTGTCTTGTTGCGTAACTTTAATAATGAAAGTCGTGATGACCGTAGAACTTTTAGTTCCGTCTTACGGTTACCCAATAATCCCACAATGTCAAGAATATGCTCAAGCCGCTTGTGCAGGATTTTTCGACTTGCCGATATATCCTAATAACGGATAAAGTTTTACATAATATGGCTATAATCAACCTATAGCCCAACATTTGTATAAAATCAATTAAAAAATTGCGATTTGCAATTATTTCGACGGGTAAGTTTAGTCTTATCCGTCGTTTTGTTTGAAAATACAGGAAAGTATTAATTTTTACTATGATGTAGTAAAACACTTGAAAATGTTTAAATTATGTGCTAAAATATAAGCAAACTACTAAAGGAGGAAATTGATGAAGATTTTTGCTATAAGTGATTTGCATATGAGTACTACTTCTGCAAAGCCTATGGATATTTTTGGTG